>JAOAFH010000096.1 GCA_026416355.1 Clostridiales bacterium
CATTAACACAATTATGCCCTATATTCAAGAATACTTAGATAAAATTAGAATATATTATGACCAAATAGACCCAAGTATAGTAGTTAAAATACAAGAGCAAATTACAAAACTTGCTTATACAAGTTTAGATATATCAATGGCAATATTTAATAAGCTTGTATCACTAGCATTAAAACTTCCTGTAATGGTTTTAATTTTATTTGTTTCTTTACTTTCATCCTACTTTTTTTCAAGGGATATGCTTCATTTTAGAAGCTCAATACTTAATATATTTACCAAAGAAGGTAAAGAGAAATTTAGTAGTTTTATAAGAGAACTTTCAAAATCGCTTGTAAACTATGCACGTGCATATTCATTTATTGTATTTTTAACTTTTCTAGAAACATTAATAGGTTTTAGCATTTTAAACATAAAATATGCACTTTTATTAAGTATAGTAGCTGCTATATTTGATGTATTGCCTATATTAGGGGTTGGCGCTGTTTATTCTATTTTAGCTATAATATATATATCACTTAAACAATATACAATAGCAATAGGCCTTCTGGTTCTTTATTTAATAGTTACAGTTATTAGACAAATTCTTGAACCAAAACTTTTATCAACTTCTCTAGGATTACACCCTGTTGCAGTACTTGCATCAATATTTATAGGAATAAAAGCATATGGTTTTTTAGGAATGATATATTTATTGTTTTTAATGGTTTTTTATAACATTCTTAAAAAAATTAATGCATTATAGGAATATAAAACCTCCCATTTGGATAAACTTAGATTAAAGATAAATGGGAGGTTTTATTATGCCTTTTGATAATAAAATTTATTTTTCAACCAACATTGAAAAACCCAATGCCAGTTATCTTCTTGGAAATAAACTGACTGAACTTTTAATAAAACACAATGCTGATTATAAAAGCATTGTTATCTTTTGTATTGGAACTGATAGATGCACAGGCGACTCACTTGGTCCTTTAACTGGTCATCAGCTAAGTAAACTTAGAATGTTTAAAAATGTCACTATATACGGAACTCTTGAAAATCCAATTCACGCCAAAAACCTTGAAGAATATTATGAGCTAGTAAATTCCACATATATAAACCCATTTATCATCGCCATAGATGCCTCATTAGGAAAAGCCGAAAATATCGGAAATATTAATATTATTGAAGGGCCCGTTTATCCTGGTGCAGGTGTAAATAAAAAACTTCAGCCAGTTGGAGATATTAGTCTAACAGGCATTGTTAACACCTCTGGATTTATGGAATTTATGGTTCTTCAAAATACCCGTCTTAGTATTGTTATGAAAATGGCTGAAGTTATAAGCAGTAGTTTATATATTTCATTAAAACGAATTCAATCACCGGATATAGCCTATTTTTAAAACAATGGAGAATATGTCCTGTTATTAATAGCATATAATATTTCGTTTAAACTTTTATTATCAGCATTTATAAGCAAAGTTCCCCTTTCAGCAGCATCTATACTATTGGTCATGTTGCTCATTTTAGTATCTCTTCCGCTGTAAATATAAACATCTGAAGCTTTTTTGTCACTAAACTTATGAACAGTATATCCTAGGCTTTCTAAATTGAGCATTAATTCTTTTAAATTATCTTGAACGCTTATTATCATAAAACAAAAACACCTCCTGAGTTTATTATTCCTCAGAAGGTGTTTTTTATTACTTCATAGCTATGCTTAAGGCTTGTTTTTCCTCATCTGATAAATCATATTTTGATATTCCATTTTCAATTGGTTTTGCAAATGTAGTACATTCACTTCTTCCAAACAATCCTGTTATAACAACACCATCATTTTTATCATCTAGTAATGCTATTGAAAAACTCAAATCACTTCCAACATCATCAAACGCTCTGTATCTGATTATTCCTACCTTTTGTATGCAGCTTTTTAATCTTTCATCAACATCCTTATAAAGAGCATCTACTTCATTAACTCTTTCTAATGCTTTATCTATGTTGTCTGTGTAGTTTGTTATTAATTCCTCTAAATTTTTGTTATTGTTTCCCTTCATTAACTTTCTGTATCTTTTTTCTACTCTGTTTAGTTCTACTCTGTTTAGTATTTCTAAAAGAAGAACAATAATTAAAAGAACTAGAATACCCATATTAATAAACAATCCATAGTTTTCAAAAGTACTTTTTATAAAGTCCATATCTAATCAACCCCTATTCTTAATTTAATGTTTCACGTGAAACATTATATGTGAAACAAATCTATTATCCTCTGTAAATCATCATCACTGTAATATTCTATCTCAATTTTTCCTTTTTTTCTACCCTTATTAATACTAACCTTTGTTCCTAATACACTCTTTAATCTTTCTTCTATATCTTTTATATATATGTCCTTTGATTCAGTTTTTTGTTTTTCAGTTTTTTTATTGCCAAGCGATTGAATAAGTTTTTCTGTTTGTCTAACATTTAAACCATCATTTACAACTTTAATTGCAACCTCATATTGAAGGTCCTTATCATCTATTCCGGCAATTATTTTACCATGACCTTCTGTTATATCTTGATTAAGTATCATATCAATTACTCTATTATCAAGTGTAAGTAATCTCATGCTGTTTGTTATGGCTGGTCTTGATTTACCAACCCTTTTTGAAAGTTCCTCTTGTGTAAGTCCAAATTCATTAATAAGCTTTTTATATGCTAAGGCCTCTTCAATTGGATTTAAATCTTCTCTTTGTATATTTTCAATAAGGGATATTTCCATTGTTTCTTTATCAGATAGTTCTTTTTCAATTATAGGAACTTTTTTAAGTCCTGCAAGCCTTGCAGCTCTCCATCTTCTCTCTCCTGCAATTATTCTATAATATTCCCCTTCTCTTTTAACTAATATAGGTTGAATTATTCCATGTTCCTTAATTGATTGTGCAAGCTGTTCTATTTTTTCTAAATCAAAACTTTTTCTTGGTTGTTCTTCATTAGGACTAATTTCATTTATGTCAACCTCTTTTATTCCCTCATTAACCTGTACTTCTTCCTTATCAGGTATTAACGCACCTAATCCTTTACCTAATGCGCTTTTTTTAGCAACCATAATCAATATCCTCCTTCATCGTATTCTAGAAATTCCTTTGCCAGTTCTTGATATGCCTCTGCTCCTCTAGAATTTTTATCATAAAGCATTATAGGTACTCCATGGCTTGGTGCCTCAGCTAGCTTTACATTTCTAGGAACGATTGTAGTGTATACTTTTCCTTTAAAATACTTTTTGGCCTCTTCAACAACTTCAATAGATAGATTAGTTCTACCATCAAACATGCTCATAACAACACCCTGTATTTCAAGATTGTTATTAAGGCTCTTTTTAACAAGCTGAATTGTATTCATAAGCTGTCCTACACCTTCTAGAGCATAGAATTCACATTGAATAGGAATTATAACGCTATCAGATGCTGTAAGAGCGTTTATAGATAAAAGCCCTAAAGATGGTGGACAATCTATAAATATATAATCAAAATCATCTTTCACTTTATATAAAGCATCCTTTAATTTGCTTTCTCTATTTATTTTTGCAGTTAATTCTATCTCTGCTCCAGCAAGTTCAACATTTGATGGAAGCAAATAAAGATTTTCATTTACTTCAACCATTGCCTTATTAGGCTCTACCCCCATTATAACATCATACATAGAATATTCTAGAGACTCCTTGTCAACACCAAACCCACTAGTTGTATTTCCCTGCGGATCTATATCAACAGATAATATTTTCTTTCCAAAACTCGCAAGATATGCAGAAAGATTTATGCTAGTAGTTGTTTTACCTACCCCGCCTTTTTGATTAAAAATAGAAATAATTTTTCCCATCTAATTAACACCCCCATGTATAATCCTAAAGCTTTTATAATATATATTTTACAGTAATAATTAATTTGATTAAATAGTTTTGGAGGAAATTATGATAAAATTAATTTTTTCTACATTTATTACTGTTTTTTTAGCTGAACTAGGAGACAAAACTCAACTTGCTACAATGATTCTTGCGGCAAATTCAAAACAAAAAATATATGTACTTATAGGTTCTAGTCTTGCCCTAGTATGTTCTTCTATATTAGCGGTAATACTAGGTGATATAATAAATAAACTTATTCCATCTGAATATATTCAAAAGGGAGCCGCAATAGCCTTTATAACTATAGGTATTTTACTACTTTTCAACAAAATATAAAAGGCCTTTCGGCCTTTTACATCTTTTGTCTCTTTTCTCACACTTTTTGCAATCACTTTTTTGGTATTCTCACAACAATCTCCATATATTCATCATGTTCTTTTTGTTTATACTCAGCCTCTATACCATTTTTCTCCATTATTTGTTTTATGGTATTTGTAATTATTTTTGGATTTATATTCCATTTGTACTTATTTTTCTTCTTATTTGTATCTTCTTTACTTTCTTGTATTTTTTCTAAATATTTTTCAACTAATTCCTCAGTCTTTTTTACATTTAGTCCTTTTTCAATTATTTCATCTATTATCTTTTTTTGTAAATTTTCATCTTCTATCTTTAAAAGCGCTCTAGCATGTCTTTCTGTAAGTCCTTCACTTATAAGCCTTGATTTAACTTCATCAGAAAGCTTTAATATTCTAAGTTTGTTAGCTATTGTTGATTGTTTTTTGCCTATTCTAACAGCAAGTTCTTCTTGAGTAAACCCATGTTCTTTAATTAAATTATAATATCCTTCTGCCTCTTCTACAAAGTTCAAGTCCTCTCTTTGTAGGTTTTCAATCATTGCAAGCACAGCCGATTCAGTATCTGTTATATCAACAACTATAGCAGGAATTTCAGTTAATCCTGCTAGCTGGGAAGCCCTAAGCCTTCTCTCTCCAGCAACAAGTTCGAATGTATCCTCTTCACGTCTCCTTACACTTATTGGTTGAAGAACTCCAAATTCTCTAATTGATTCAGAAAGTTCAAGTAGAGCATCTTGATTAAATGTCTTCCTTGGCTGATATACATTCTGTCTTATTTTGTTTATAGGTATTTGAATTATCTCCTTTTCAGCCCTCATGGTCACCATCCCTTAATCTTTGTTAATCTCATAAAGTATTATTTCGATATATTTTTATAAATTCCTTCACATTCATAAATAAATCGTTATTTTATTGGTTTTTTCTCAATCTGAGCTGGTTTTCTTGGATATTTTTTGTCAGTTGTTTTTACTTTATCTACTATAACTAAGTTGTGCTTTAACTCTTCCCCTAATATTTCTGTTTCAACTATATCCTTCAATTTTCCACCTAATGTTCCTATTGCATTTCTTGCTTCATTAACTTCATCATACACCGATGGTCCCTTTAATGCAATAAATTTACCTCCAACTTTAACATAAGGCATACAATATTCACTTAATACTGTCATGTTTGCAACTGCCCTTGCTGTTGCAATATCAAACTTTTCTCTAAAATCTTCTTTTCTTGCCATATCCTCTGCACGTCCATGAACTGCAGTTATTCCTTTAAGTCCAAGCTTTTCAATTACATCATTTAGAAAATTAATTCTTTTGTTTAGTGAATCAAGTAAAACTACCTCAACATTTTCTTTAATTATTTTTATAGGAATGCCTGGAAATCCTGCTCCTGTTCCAACGTCTATAACCCTTATACCATCATTTATAGCACCACTTTTTACTATTGCTATTGAATCGATAAAATGCTTTTTAATAATTCCTTCATCTTCTGTGATTGCTGTTAAGTTTATCTTTTCATTCCATTCCTTTAATAGCTCTTTATACATCATAAACTGCTCAATTTGCTTTTCACTAAGCTCTACACCATATACTTTAGCACCTTCATAAAGCATTTCCCTTATATCCATATATTACTCTCCCTTTTTTCTTCTAATCTGTTCAAGATATATAAGAAGTACAGAAATATCTGCTGGTGATACACCCGATATTCTAGAAGCTTGACCTATATTTTCTGGTCTTATCTTAGAAAGCTTTTGTTTTGCCTCTATTCTTAACCCTTGTATTTCTTCGTAGTTTATAAAATCAGGTATTCTCTTTTGTTCTATCTTTTTAAACTGCTCTACCTGTTGAAGCTGCTTTTGTATATATCCATCGTATTTAATTTGATTTTCTACCTCTCTTGCAACATCAAATGGAATATTAGGTCTATCTTTATCAACTTCTTTAGTCATTTCATAGCTTATTTCAGGTCTTTTTATTAAATCATAAAGTTTAAGTCCTGATTTTATCTCTGAGCTATTATTTCTTCTTAAAAACTCATTTACCTCTTCACTAGGAGATAATACAACACCCTTAACTCTTTCAATTTCAGCATCAATTGCCTGTTTTCTCTTTAAATATCTTTGATATCTTTCCTCTGTAACAAGGCCTACTTCATATCCTTTTTCGGTTAGTCTTAAATCTGCATTATCCTGTCTTAATAAAAGTCTATATTCTGCCCTTGAAGTCATCATTCTATATGGCTCATTTGTTCCCTTTGTTATTAAATCATCTATTAAAACCCCTATATATGCATCTGAACGGTCTAATATAAGAGGTTCTCTATCCTTAACCTTAAGTGCAGCATTTATACCTGCTATAATTCCTTGAGCTGCTGCCTCCTCATATCCTGAAGTACCATTTATTTGTCCTGCAAAGAATAGCCCATCTATTTCCTTAAGTTCAAGTGATAGTTTAAGTTGCGTTGGATCTATACAGTCATATTCAATGGCATATGCTGTTCTCATTATTTCACAGTTTTCAAGTCCTGGTATAGAACGATAAAACTGAATTTGCACATCCTCAGGAAGTGAGCTTGACATCCCTTGTATATACATTTCTTCTGTATTTTCTCCCTCTGGTTCAACAAATATCTGATGTCTTTCTTTGTCTGGGAACTTTACAACTTTATCCTCAATGGATGGACAATATCTAGGTCCTACCCCCTCAATATCTCCCGTAAATAAAGGTGACCTATGTATGTTATCCCTAATTATTCTATGTGTTTCCTCTGTTGTATAAGTTAAATAACATGGAACTTGTTCTCTTTCTATATTATCTGACATAAATGAGAATGGGATTACCCTCTCATCTCCTGGTTGAATAATCATCTTTGAAAAATCTAGTGAGCGTCTATTAATTCTAGCTGGTGTACCTGTTTTAAACCTTCTTAATGAAATTCCAAGATTTCTTAAACTATCTGATAGTTCATTGGCTGGGAATAACCCATTTGGTCCACCATTATAGCTAACCTCACCAATTATTATTCTGCTCTTTAAATAAGTTCCTGTTGTTAAAATTGCTGTTTTACATTCAAAGTAAGCACCGTTTTTAGTTTTAAGCCCAACTAGCCTTCCTTCTTTAACATCAAGTTCAACCACTTCATCCTGCTTTAATGTTAAGTTTTCTTGATTTTCAAGAACATTTTTCATGTATTCTTGATATTTTTTCTTATCTGCTTGTGCACGAAGAGACTGAACAGCTGGTCCTTTAGCTGTATTTAACATTCTTGATTGGATATAAGTTTTATCAATTGTTATACCCATCTGTCCACCTAGTGCATCAACTTCACGAACCAAATGTCCCTTTGCAGTCCCTCCAATAGATGGATTACATGGCATCATTGCAATGCTATCTAAATTTAATGTAATACATAAAGTCTTACATCCCATTCTAGCTGAAGCAAGTGCTGCTTCACATCCTGCATGTCCTGCACCAACTACAATAACATCATAGCTTCCTCCAAAGTACATATCATCACCTCACTATTTTCCTATACAAAAGTCGTTGAATATCCTGTCTATAATATCCTCTGCAGCTGTATCTCCTGTAATTTCCCCAAGCTTTAAATATGCATCTCTATATTCAACAGATGCAATATCTAATGGCAATAGACTTTCTATTGTTTCTATTCCCTTTTCTATGCTTTCCTTTGCCTTATAAAGTATGTCCTTGTGTCTAACATTTGTAACATATATATCCTTTGATTTAACCTCTCCTGAATAAACAAACTCCTCTATCTTTTGTTTTATATCCTCAATCCCTTGTTCTGTATTAACTGATGCATATATAATACTTTCATCATTAAAATACTTTTTAATAGTATCTAAGTCTGAAGCACTTGGTAGATCTATTTTATTTATAACAACTATTGTTCTTTTATTTTTAATAAGCTCTATTATCTCTAAATCTTCATCATCAAGTGGTCTACTTGAATCAACCATAAATATAATTAAATCTGATTTCTCTATGTATTCCTTCGATTTTTCAACGCCTATTTTTTCTACAATGTCACTTGTTTCTCTAATTCCTGCAGTATCTATTATTTTAACAGGAATTCCTCTAATGTTAATGTATTCTTCAATAACATCCCTTGTTGTACCAGGTATATCAGTAACTATTGCTCTTTTTTCTTCAAGTAGAGCATTTAAAAGTGATGATTTACCTACATTAGGCTTACCTACAATACTTGTATTTAATCCTTCTCTTAAAATTTTTCCTGTTTCAGCATTTTTAATTAAGCTATTTAACTCATTTATTATTTCATTTGAATCCTTGATTATCTTAGAAGAAACAACATTCTCTATGTCATCCTCAGGAAAATCTACAGAAGCCTCAATATGAGCTAAAATACCAAGAAGCCTGTGCATTATATTTTTTATCTTGCTTGACAGTTTTCCTTGTGATTGTTCTAGTGCTATGTGCATACTTTCTGTTGTTTTAGCTCTAATTAAATCTATAACAGCTTCTGCTTGTGATAAATCTATTCTTCCATTTAGAAATGCCCTCTTTGTAAACTCACCTGGTTCAGCCAGTCTTGCACCATTTTCAAGAATAAGAGACAATATTCTTTTAACTGCAACAACTCCACCATGGCAATTAACTTCAACAATATCTTCTCTAGTATATGTATTTGGTGCCTTCATGTAGCTTATTATAACTTCATCTACCTTTTCATTTGATTTAGGATCAACAATAAATCCGTACATCATTGTATATGACTTCATTTCCTTAACATTTTTATTTTTAAAGCTTTTAAATATCCTTGCTATAATGTCTAAAGAATCTTTTCCTGACATCCTAACAATACCTATACCCCCCTCACCAACTGGGGTAGATATTGCTGCAATAGTATCATCTATATACATACAATTCACCTCTGCAAAAGTAATCATTATTATATTATACCAAATAAAACAAAAAACAATAAGCATAAAATATGCCTGCCGTATGGCAGGCATATTTTTTATTTTTTTAAATCAATAACTACTTTTCTAAATGGCTCTTCACCTTCACTATATGTAGTAACATATGGATGATCTTGAAGTGCTGCATGTATTATTCTTCTTTCATAAGGATTCATTGGTTCAAGCTTTACACATTTATTTGTTTTTTGAACCTTATATGCTAATTTCTTAGCAAGTCCAACTAAGATATCCTCTCTCTTTTTTCTGTAATTTTCTGCATCTAAAAGAACCTTTTTATATTCTTCATCCTTGTTTCCTTTGTTTATAACTAAGTTAACAAGAAATTGAAGCGCATCTAAAGTTTCTCCTCTATGTCCTATTATAGTGCCCATTCTAGGTCCAACAAGGTTTATCTTTAATGTATCATCTTCTTCTTTTATATGTATTTCGCACTTAACTCCCATCTCATCAAGCACGTCCCTTAAAAAAGTTCTAGCCATTAGGGCATAATCCTTTTTAAGAGTAACCTTAACCTTAGCTGGCTTTGCACCAATTAAACCAAATATCCCCTTACTTCCATTGTCTATTATTTCAACATCTACTGAATCTCTTTTTGCATTAAGTTCCCTTAAAGCTGATTCAATAGCTTCTTCAACTGTTCTTCCTGTCATTTCAATAGACTTCATAGGCCTAACTCACCACCCTACTATTTTATAACAACAGCATCCTGTTCCTTGTGTTTAATTCTATTAACTATAAAATATTGTATTGCAATTTGAATTACGTTGCTTATTATCCAGTAAAGCACAAGAGCTGATTTAAAGTTTATACTTACCCATGTAATAAATATAGTCATAAATAGGTTCATTTGTTTTTGGCTCTTAGCTTGTGCATCATCAGTTTTTGGAGTCATCATCATACCTTGAATATATGTAGTTAATCCTGATATTACTGGTAGTATATATAAAGCATCCTTTTGACCTAAGCTTTTAATCCATAAAAATCCTACATCATTGAATCCTGTATAACGATAAATAACATTATACATTGCTATGAATATTGGAAACTGAATAAAGATTAATAAACACCCTGATAGTGGATTTGTTCCCATCTCTTTGTAAAGTTCCATTTGCTTTTGTTGAAATTTTTGTGGGTCATTTTTGTACTTCTCTTGTAGTTCCTTAATCTTTGGTTGCATTTCACTCATTTTAGCCTGTGATTTTGTTTGGCTGATTGTTAGCGGTAATAAAATTATCTTTATTATCGCTGTAAATATAAAAATGTCTAAGAAGTATGCTACACTTAAGTTTTTTACACCTAATGTAACAAACCCGTGAATTAAGTTGAAGAAATTAGTTAAAACTGTGTTAATCCCTTGCAAATCTATTTACCTCCTTTATGGAACAGGGTCATATCCACCTTTATTTAATGGATGACACCTTAATATTCTCTTTATAGCCAAATAACTCCCCTTTACAGCACCATACTTTTCGATAGCTTCAATTGCATACATTGAGCACGTTGGATAGAATCTACAACTTGGTGGTTTTAAGGGAGATATGTACTTTCTATATATTTTAATTAAAAAAATTAAAAATTTTCGCATTATTAATTACCCTCTTTAACTAGACCTACTTTTTTCAAAAGGCTAATTATCGATTTTTCAACTCCGTGATAATCTGATTTGAGTATACCATTTCTTGCTATAAATATTATATCATATCCTTGCTTAAAAATAGACTTATTTTTTCTATAACCTTCTCTTATTAATCTTTTATATCTATTTCTAACAACACTGTTTCCTACCTTCTTACTTACAGATACGCCAATTCTGTTTAAATTATTACCATTTTTGCTGTAATACATAACAAGATTTGAATCACTAATTGACTTGCCTTTTTTATAAATAAGTCTAAAATGTGCATTCCTTTTTATTCTTTCTACCTTTTTCATATTCTACCCCTTCTAAAAGGCTTAAATTGAACAAAAAGGCCACATATTGCGGCCTTATGCAGTCAATCTTCTTCTACCTTTTCTTCTTCTTCTTTGTAGAACTTTTCTTCCATTCTTAGTCTTCATTCTTTTTCTGAAGCCATGCTCTTTCTTTCTTTGTCTCTTTTTTGGTTGGTATGTTCTTAGCATTTCTGTGCACCTCCTTTAAAAAACATATGTATGTCATGCGCCATATTTCTCTAAAAGGCATATCACATAAAAATTATATATTTATGTTGCTAGAATGTCAAGAAATACATTTTTGTTGATAATTTTTTATCCACATATGTGTTTTTTGTGGATAACTATTGCCTGTGTATAATTAATTTGATAATATATAAATTACAATGTGGATAATTAGGTCTAATTTGTTTATTATTTGTTGATTTTTAATAGTTATTCACATTCTGTGGATAAGCCTGTGTATAACTTGTTGAATTTTAATATAATAAGGACTAGAAAACTGCTTAATTTCTTATTTTTTTGGCTGTTTATAGTGTGAATTTCATTTTGTGAATTATTTTTTCTAATTCAAATTTTTTTTGATTTTCTCCACAACCTGTGAATATCTATCTATTTTTTTGTCAACAACTATAATTTGATTGGATAGTTGTGAATAACTTTGTTGATTATATATTTCACTCAATTTATGTTACAAAAAATTTACTTACGAACAGGAGGTTAATCATGGGCGTAGATATCCAATCTTTATGGGAAAAGACCCTCAACATAGTAAAAACTGAATTAACTGAAGTAGGTTTTAATACATGGATAAAATCCCTAAAGCCCATAAAGCTTACTCAAGATTCTCTATACCTGCTTGCTCCAACTGAATTCTCAAAAAACATTCTTGATGCAAGATATAAAGATTTAGTAGGAAATGCAGTTAAACTTGTTGCGTCAAAGAAATATGAAATAAAGTTTATTTTAGAAAACGATGATATTTTCAAGGAAATTGACCTTCCAAAGGATGTAGAGAAAAAGGTTGACCCTGAAAATATAGTTGAAGATGACAATAAAAATGCATCTTCAGATGAACTATTAACTTCTACATTAAATCCAAAGTACACTTTTGATACATTTGTCATAGGTAATAGTAATAGATTTGCCCATGCTGCATCACTTGCTGTTGCAGAAGCTCCTGCTAAAGCATATAATCCTTTATTTATATATGGAGGCGTTGGTCTTGGAAAAACTCACTTGATGCATGCCATAGGACACTATATTTTAAATAACAATCCAAAGGCTAGGGTTGTATATGTTTCTTCTGAAAAATTTACGAACGAACTTATAAATTCTATTAAAGATGATAAAAACGTTGAGTTTAGAAATAAATATAGAAATGTAGATGTTCTACTCATAGACGATATTCAGTTTATTGCAGGTAAGGAAAGAACACAGGAGGAGTTCTTCCACACATTTAATGCTCTATACGAAGCAAACAAACAGATTATTATATCAAGTGATAGGCCTCCAAAGGAAATACCTACGCTTGAGGACAGATTAAGATCAAGATTCGAATGGGGACTTATAGCTGATATACAACCACCAGATTTTGAGACTAGAATAGCAATACTAAAAAAGAAAGCAGACATGGAAAATCTAAATGTACCAAATGAAGTTATGGTTTATATAGCAAATAAAATTCAATCAAACATTAGAGAATTAGAGGGAGCTTTAATTAGAATAGTTGCATTTGCCTCACTTTCAAATGCAGAGATAAGTGTTGAACTTGCAACTGATGTTTTAAAGGATATTATATCAAGCAAAAACAACAAACAAATTACAGTTGAGCTAATTCAAGATGTTGTAGCAAGCTATTATAATCTAAGGATTGATGACTTTAAATCAAAACGTAGAACTAAAAATGTAGCTTATCCAAGACAAATAGCAATGTATCTTGCAAGAAAGCTCACTGATTTATCACTTCCTAAAATAGGCGAAGAATTTGGTGGCCGTGATCATACCACTGTTATACATGCCTATGAAAAGATTTCTGAAGACCTTGAAAAGGACGATACATTAAAGGATACCATTGATGATTTAATCAAAAAAATAAATCAAAAATAATTCACACATGTTGATAATATAAGTTGATAGTTTGTGGATAGTTGAATTTTAATTTTTTTAGTCTTTATAATGTGGATAAAGTCAAAGAGTTTTAGTCAACTTATCCACAAATTATTTTTTTATAAATTTATTGAGTTATCTATACCGGGGATAGTTATCAACATATCAACAGCGCCTACTACTATTACTACTAAAAATATGTTAATATCCTCTATCTAAAATAAAAAATTATCCACTGTGGATAAAAAGGAGGCACTTACAATGTGGTTTATATGTGAAAAGGATTTATTACAAGAAGCAATCAATACTGTTCAAAAAGCAACTTCAACTAAAACAACTTATCCTATACTAGAAGGAATTCATATAAAGGCAACTAAAGATAATAAAGTTACTTTTACAGCAACAGATTTAGATTTAGGTATAGAAACTATTATAGAAACAGAGGTATATCAAGAGGGTGCTACTGTTATTAATTCAAAACTATTTGGGGAATTTATAAGAAAACTACCAAATGACAAGGTTATAATAAAAATGGAGGAAAACAATATTTATATAACTTGCCAAAAATCTGAGTTTGTTATATTAGGCAACAATCCAGATGAGTTCCCAAAGCTACCAACAATCAATGAAAACTCAATGTATGAAATCTCTCAAGATGTAATAAAGAATATGATAAGATCAACAATATTTGCAATTGCACAAGAGGAAACAAGACCAATACTTACAGGGGTTTTATTTGAAGTTAAAGATAGAAAACTTAGATTTATCGCTCTAGATGGATATAGATTAGCCCTAAAGAGCTATGATATAGATTCGGATAATGAAATTAGTGCTGTAATTCCTGGAAAAACACTTAATGAAATTTCAAAGATACTTGAAACAACAGACGAAAAGGCAAAAATAACATTTACTCCAAATCATATATTATTTAACCTTGGAAATACTAAAGTAATATCAAGGCTTTTAGATGGAGACTTTATAAACTATAGACAAATAATCCCTGAGGAATATAGATTAAGGGTTAAAGTAAATAAAGATGAACTGTTAGATAGTATTGAAAGAGCCTCACTTCTTGCAAGAGAAGGAAAGACTAACCTTATAAAATTTGATATTAAAGACACAAGTATGATAATAACTTCTAATTCACAAATGGGTAAAGTATATGAAGAAGTTAATATTGAACTTGAAGGAGAAAACTTAAAGATAGCCTTTAACTCAAAGTACTTTATAGATGTATTAAGAATAATAGATTCAGAAGACATTTTCTTAGAGTTTACAACAAATGTAAGTCCATGTATCGTTAAAAAATGTGATTCAGACGATTATATATATCTTGTTTTACCTGTTAGATTAGTAGAAGAATAATTAGACAAAAAGGTGCCTTGCACCTTTTGTTTAATTTTAGGATAAGGAGGTATAAAAATGGAGGAAATATCAATAAATACAGAATTTATCAAATTGGATCAGCTATTAAAATGGGCTAATATTGCAGACTCAGGTGCATTTGCAAAAATGATGATTCAAAATGGAGATGTTAAAGTAAATGGTGAAGTAGTTGTAAGTAGAGGGAAAAAGGTTTTTAAAGGTGATGTTGTAGAGATTGCTGATTTAGGAACTTTTAAAGTGGTATAGGTGAGCATATGCATGTTGATATTTTAGAACTTTTAAACTTTAGAAACTATCAAAAACTTGAACTAAAACTTAATGATAAGATAAACATATTTGTTGGAGAAAATGCACAGGGAAAAACAAATATTTTAGAGGCAATATATTTTTTGAGTTCTTTAAAATCCCATAGAACCAGTAGAGATAAAGAATTAATTTATTGGAACAAGGAAAAAGCTTATATAAAAGGTGAAATAAGCAAAAATTTAGGACAATATAAAATTGAATTTTTGCTTGATATAAATGGGAAGAAGATGATGAAATTAAATGGTATAGGAGTAAGCAAGTCATCTGAAATACTTGGCACTTTAAATTCAGTTGTGTTTTCTCCAGAAGATTTAAGACTTATAAAGGACGGACCAGCCCAAAGAAGAAAATTTATTGATAATGAATTGTGTCAAATAAGACCAAAATACCATTATATCTTAGGTCAATACAATAAAGTTTTAATGCAAAGAAACAATATATTAAAGTCAATATATTCATCTCCTTCATTAAAAACTACACTTGAAGTTTTTAGTGAACAACTTGCCGAATATGGGAGCATTATAATACAAAATAGAGTAGAGTTTATAAAAAAACTCTCCCTAATTGCACGACTTATTCATAGAAAAATAACTGATGGTAAAGAAGAACTAGAGGTAATTTATAAATCAGATGTAAACACTAATCTAAGTCAAAACAATATAAAACAAGAACTTATAAATTATTATACAAATGGTATTGATGAAGATATAAAAAAGGGGTTTACACTAAAAGGACCTCATAAGGATGATTTAATTATTTATATAAATGGCATAGATGTTAGAAATTTTGGGTCTCAAGGACAGCAAAGAACAGCGGCACTGTCACTTAAACTTTCGGAACTTGAGATTATTAAATCGGAGGTAGGGGAATACCCTGTGCTGCTTTTAGATGATGTTTTATCTGAACTTGATCCTAATAGGCAGTTTTTTTTGCTAAATTCTCTTAAAGATATTCAAACTATAATTACTTGTACAAGTACAAGGGATATAGATATTAAGAAATTTGGCGAAAAAAGCGTTTTTGAAGTAAAAAAAGGAACAGTTGTTCGTTTAGAATAAATTATTTGTGAATTTTAGAATTTGTATTATAATAAAAAAAGGACTAAAATTAGGGAGGATTTTTTTATGTTTTTACACATAGGTGAGAATGTGGTGATACCTTTAAGTGAAGTCATTGCTATTTTTGACATAAATTCAACTTCAGGAACGGATACTAGAAATTTTTTAAAAATAGCTGAAGAAGAGGGCTTTGTTACAAAAATAACAGACGATCCTCCAAAATCTTTTATTTTAACTGAAAGAAATAAAAAAAGTATAATCTATCTATCACCTATTTCTTCTCTTACATTAGTTAAAAGAACAGGATATATAAATGAACTTTAAAGAGGTGAAATTTTATGCAACAATATAGTGCAAACGAGATACAGGTACTAGAAGGTCTAGAGGCTGTTAGAAAAAGACCTGGTATGTACATAGGTAGTACAGGTCCTAAGGGTTTACACCACTTAGTTTACGAAATAGTTGACAACTCAATAGACGAAGCATTGGCAGGATATTGTAGTAATATTGAAGTTATTATACATAATGACAATTCAATTACTGTTACAGATAATGGTAGAGGTATTCCTGTTGATATGCATCCAAAGCTACAAAAACCAGCTGTAGAAGTTGTATTTACAGTTCTACATGCAGGTGGTAAGTTTGGAGGCGGAGGATACAAGGTATCAGGTGGTCTACATGGAGTTGGTGCATCAGTTGTTAATGCACTTTCAGAATGGCTTGAAGTTAAAGTTAGAAGAGATGGAAAAGAATATTACCAAAAATATGAAAGAGGAAAGGTGTTATGTGAACTTACGGCTGTTGGAGATGCAACTACAACAGGAACAACTGTAAGTTTTAAGCCAGACTATCAAATATTTGAAGAGTTAGAATACGATTATGATACACTAGCACAAAGACTTAGAGAACTTGCATTTTTAAATAAAGGTATTTGTATTGTTTTAAAGGATGAAAGAGAAGAAAAAGAAGAAAAATTCCATTATGAGGGCGGAATTAAGGAATTTGTTAAATACCTAAATAGAAACAAAGAAGTTCTTAATGATGAACCAATTTATGTAGAAGGCGTAAAGGATGATATCATCGTTGAAATAGCACTTCAATACAATGACAGCTATAATGAAAACATATTTTCATTTGCTAATAACATAGATACTCCAGAAGGTGGAACACATGTTAGTGGATTTAAAACAGCATTAACAAAGGTTATAAATGATTATGCAAGAAAGTACGGATTTTTAAAAGAAAGTGACAAAAACCTAGCTGGAGAAGATACTAGAGAAGGTTTAACAGCTGTAGTTTCAGTTAAAATTACAGAGCCACAATTTGAAGGGCAAACAAAGACAAAGCTTGGAAATACAGAAGTTAGAAGTGTTGTAGATGCAATAGTATCAGATAAAGTAGCAGCATTTTTAGAGGAAAATCCGCATGTATCAAAAATAATACTAGAAAAGAGCATAATGGCTCAAAGAGCAAGAGAAGCAGCTAGAAAGGCAAGAGAACTTACAAGAAGAAAGTCTGTACTAGACTCAACATCACTTCCAGGAAAGCTTGCTGACTGTTCAGAAAAGGATCCAAAGCTTTGTGAAATATATCTTGTTGAGGGTGACTCAGCAGGAGGTTCTGCAAAGGGTGGTAGAGACAGAAGATTCCAAGCAATTTTACCACTTAGAGGTAAAATCATGAATGTTGAAAAGCAAAGATTAGACAAGATATTGTCATATCAAGAAATAAGAAACATGATTACAGCTTTTGGTGCTGGAATTGGTGATGAATTTGATATTAGTAAAATAAGATATGACAAAATAATAATCATGACAGATGCCGATGTTGACGGTGCACATATTAGAACACTGCTTTTAACATTCTTCTATAGATACATGAAACCATTGATAGAAGAAGGTCATGTATATATAGCTCAACCACCACTATATAAAATAACTAAAAATAGAAAAATACAATATGCATATTCAGATAAAGAACTAGAAAAGAAATTAAACGAAATTGGAAGAGACAATGTAGAAATACAAAGATACAAAGGTCTTGGAGAAATGAATGCAGAACAGCTTTGGGAAACAACAATGAATCCAGAAACTAGAACTCTACTTAAAGTTGAAATTGAAGATGCAGTTGCAGCAGATGAAATATTTACAATCCTAATGGGAGATAAAGTAGAGCCTAGAAGGGAATTCATACAAAAGAATGCTAAGAAAGTTAAAAATCTTGACATATAATGAGGTGAAACCATGGAAGATAGAAGGGAACAGGTTCTATCCGTTGATATAAAGGATGAGATGAAAAAATGTTATATAGATTATGCCATGAGCGTTATCGTAGGGCGTGCACTTCCAGATGTTAGAGATGGGTTAAAACCTGTACACAGAAGAATACTTTACTCAATGCATGAACTAGGATTATATCCTGACAAACAATACAGAAAGTCTGCCAGAATCGTTGGGGACGTACTAGGTAAATACCATCCACATGGTGATAGTGCTGTTTATGATGCAATGGTTCGTCTAGCACAAGATTTTTCAACTAGATATCCTCTAGTTGATGGACATGGTAACTTTGGTTCTATTGATGGTGATGGTGCAGCTGCTATGCGTTACACTGAAGCTAGACTATCAAAGATTTCAATGGAACTATTAAGAGACATAAATAAAGATACAATTGATTTTGCAGATAACTTTGATGGAACAGAAAAGGAGCCAACAGTTCTACCATCAAGATATCCAAACCTACTTGTTAATGGTTCTTCAGGTATTGCGGTAGGTATGGCAACAAATATTCCACCGCACAACCTTGGTGAAGTAATTGATGGAACAGTAATGCTTATTGACAACCCTGAAGTTACTATAAAGGAATTGATAACAAAGGTTAAAGGACCTGATTTTCCAACAGCAGGGCTTATATTAGGAAAAGAAGGAATTAGACAGGCATACGAAACAGGTAGAGGAAGAATAACAGTTAGAGCAAAAGCTGAAATAGAAGAAGAAAAGGGAAGAAACAGAATAATTGTTACAGAAATTCCTTATCAAGTTAATAAGGCAAAACTTATAGAAGATATTGCTGAACTTGTAAAGGATAAAAAGATAGAAGGTATTTCAGATTTAAGAGATGAATCTGATAGACAAGGTATGAGAATAGTTATAGAACTAAAGAGGGATGCAAATCCTAACGTTGTTCTAAATCTTTTATATAAACATACAAAGATGCAAGACACATTTAGTGTTATAATGCTTGCATTAGTTGATGGAGAACCTAAAATACTAAACCTAAAGGAAGTATTAACACATTATATAAACTTCCAAAAGGAAGTAATAAGAAGAAGAACTCAATATGAACTTGACAAAGCAGAAGCAAGGGCACATATATTAGAGGGATTAAGGATTGCTCTTGATCACATAGATGAGGTTATTAAATTAATTAGAGCATCAAAGACAACAGAAGAAGCTAGAAATGGCTTGATGGCAAGATTTGGTCTATCAGAAAAACAAGCTCAAGCTATTCTTGATATGAGACTTCAAAGATTAACAGGATTAGAAAGAGATAAAATAGAACAAGAATATGCAGAGCTTATTAAAACAATAAACAGACTTAAGGAAATATTAGCAAATGAAAGACTTATCCTTGATGTTATTAAAAACGAACTATTAGAAATAAAAGAAAAATATTCAGATGAAAGAAGAACAAAGATAGTAAATAGCACTGAGGAAATAGATATAGAGGATTTAATACAAGAAGAGGAAGTAGTTATAACTATAACTCATGCAGGTTATGTAAAGAGAATTCCGATAGATAACTATAAGAGCCAAAAGAGAGGCGGAAAGGGAATTCAAGGTTTAACTACAAGGGAAGATGATTTTGTTGAAAACATATTTATTACATCTACCCACAACAACCTACTGTTCTTTACAAACTTAGGAAGAGCATATAAACTAAAGGCTTATGAAATACCTGAGGCAGGAAGAACAGCAAGAGGAACAAATATAGTAAACATACTTCCATTTAGCCCAAGGGAAAGAATACAAGCAGTTATAGCTATAAAGGAATTTGATGATGACAAGTATATTTTCTTTGCAACTAGAGATGGAGTTGTTAAAAAGACTTCCTTAAGCGAATTTAGCTCAATTAGAAAGAGTGGAATTAATGCTATTAATCTAAGGGTAGACGATGAACTTATAGGAGTTAAGTTAACTGATGGTAATAGCATAGTGACAATAGTAACACAAAATGGATACTCAATAACATTTGAAGAAAGTGATGTTAGATGCATGGGAAGAACAGCTGCAGGGGTTAAGGGTATAACCCTAAGAGATGGAGATATTGCAGTTGGAATGGATTTATTTGATGAAGAATCTGATCTTCTTGTAGTTAGTGAAAATGGTTATGGAAAGAGAACACCATGTAAGGAATATTCAATCCAAAACAGAGGTGGAAAGGGATTAATAACATACAAGGTTACAGAAAAGACAGGAAGTATAGTTGGTGCTAAAACAGTTAAGGATAAGGACGAAATAATGCTAATTAATAGCAATGGTATAATTATAAGACTTGAGGTTTCTGGAATTTCAAGAACAAGCAGAAACACAATGGGTGTAACATTAATGAGAACAACTGACGATGAAAGAATAGTTTCAATTGCCAAGATAAACAACCAAGATAATGATGAAGTAGAAGAACAAGAATAATTTTATATAATTTATTTTTAAATATAAACATTAAATTAATTAGCGACATTCATTAACCAGATTTTTAGATTGGAGATGAATGTCGCTTTTTTATGTAATTTTATTAATTAGGCTATTTGTCAATAATTATGGCAGGCCTTTATGATTTGATAAGGATTATAGAAATAGAGGCTAAAATAAAAGAGTTTTCTGTTTGAAAATTCGAACCTTCGTCATCTGACGTCTATGGTGGCGGACTCAGCTCAGCACATCCGTATACTAAATACTTCTTTAATTGTTTAATGTCCTTTATTTTGCAGTATGTTTAAGTTATTTTATAAAAACTTGTGAGATAACCACATTTATTAATCAAATAAGTGAATAAAAAATTTATATTTGTTATTGACATAATAAGAAACTGATGATAATATTATAAAAGTCGACAGCGCGATAGAAAAAAGATAAAAAAAGTTGTTGACAAAGAAAAAAACAAATGATAGAATAAATCATGTTGATGAACGGTCCTTGAAAACTGAACAGCGAGAGCGAACGTACTAAAATAAGCTTAGGTTTGAACATGAGAGTTTGATCCTGGCTCAGGACGAACGCTGGCGGCGTGCCTAACACATGCAAGTCGAGCGGAGGGGATAGGAGCTTG
>JAOAFH010000104.1 GCA_026416355.1 Clostridiales bacterium
CTTTAAATTGGACATAAAACACTCTAAGTATCACGAATTAAATAAAATATATTTTGATTTAACTAGAAATAAAATGCTTTATGATATAAATGTACTTATTGTAAATAGACTATCTTATTTAAAGGAAAACATAAATCAAAAATAATCTAAAGGGGTACAAAAACCCCTTTTTACTTTGATTTTAATCTAATAACATAACTTTTAAAATCACCTTCTAAATATGGTATACTTATTCCACCATTCATCAGTTCATCTCCACCAAATACTTTACCTGTTTCAATAATCTCATAATTTTTATTTTCGTCAAGTCCTTTAAGTTTTAATATCTTTAATGGGGCGTTTGCCTCTCCAAGAACTTTAAAATAGAAAGCTATTGCCTCATTTTTATCTTTTGATACAAATATCCAAGATGCTTCATTTGTTTCAAATGGACTTATAATTCTATAAAAATCTCCAAACTGAATAACGTTTCTAACTTCTTTATACATAATAATCTGTTCTTTAACTTTATTTTTTTCTTCATCACTTAGCAAAGTCACATCAAGTTCATATCCAAAATTACCTGACATTGCAACATGCCCTCTTATGTCCATTGAAGTAATCCTTCTAACTTGATGGTTAGGTACTGTAGAAACATGTGCTCCCATTGTAATTACTGGATATGCCATACTTGTACCATACTGTATCTTTAATCTTGATATTGCATCTGTATTATCACTTGTCCAAGTTTGTGGCATATAATAGAGCATTCCAGCATCAAATCTTCCTCCTCCACCTGAACAACTTTCAAATAATATATTTGGAAATTTAGAAGTCAATACATCTAATACCCTGTAAAGTCCCAAAACATATCTATGTGCTGTTTCCCTTTGTCTCTCATAGGGTAATGTTTTAGAGCCTACTTCTGTCAAATGTCTATTCATATCCCACTTTACGTAATTTATTGGTGCCGATGATAAAACTTCTGAAATCATCCTTATAACTTCATCACATACTTCTTGTCTTGAAAAATCCAAAACCAGTTGGTCTCTTCCTGTTGATAATTTTCTTCCAGGTACTTGTAAAACCCAATCAGGATGTTTTCTGAATAGTTCACTATTTTCGGAAATCATTTCAGGTTCTATCCAAATTCCAAACTGCATACCCATACCATGAACTTTATTAACAATACAATTTAATCCATCTGGTAATTTCTTTTTATTTACAAACCAATCTCCTAATGAAGATTTATCATCATCTCTATTTCCAAACCAACCATCATCTAACACAAAAAGCTCTATTCCAAGTTCTTTAGCACAATTTGCTATTTTCTCAATTTTATCTTGGTTAAAATCAAAATAAGTTGCTTCCCAATTATTGATTAAAATAGGTCTCTCTTTATATTTATGAATTCCTCTACATAGTCTACTGCGATATAAGTCATGATATGTTCTAGACATTTCCCCTAGTCCATTTGCAGAATAAACCATAACTACTTCTGGACATTGAAAATCCTCTGTAGGTTCTAAAATCCAACTGAAATCGAATGGATTTATCCCCATTTGTATTCTAGTCGTTTGAAATTGGTCCACTTCTATTTGGGCTAAAAAATTACCACTATATACAAAATTAAATCCATATACCTCTCCATAATCTTCATCTGCATTTTTTCTTAATAATACAATAAATGGATTTTGCTGATGGCTACTTGTACCACGTCTACTTTCAACAGATTGCATACCAGTAAATAATGACTTTCTTTCTATATGTCTTTCTCTGCAATGTGCTCCTTGAAAATTTATGAAATCAAAGTCTGAATCTCTAAAATCTATATTCATACTTAATGCTCTTAATATCTTTAATCTTTGATTTCCTTCATTAATAAACCTAGCTGTCCTTGTTATAGCACTAAAATCTTTGTATACTGTATATGATAAAATAACTTTCAAACCTATAACATCATCCTTCATTTCAATTTCAAGCGTTTCTGCCTCATCATCATTTTCTACATAAGTTGCAGGAAGTCCTTTAAGTTTAGGTTTACCTTTAAAAATTTTATATCCCACGTAACTTAAGTCTGTTATTGTAGAACCATTTTCTAACTGTATTTGATAGGCAGGTGTACGAAAATCAGTATTACCATAGGCAGGATATTCCTGCGGAATTGTATCTAATGAAAAACTCCTATCCTCTCCACTTGGATTTGGTGAAAAACCTCTATCAAGATAAATTAAATCATTCGCTATATTATAATTCTTTATTTCCTTGCCAAAATAACTATGAACTAAATATTTATTCTTTATAATTCTTATTATATAACTTGTATTTTTTGCTTTTAAATGAAAAATATTTTTTTCAAAATCAAAATATATGTTAGTAAACTTTTCAGTCATAATAGTCCTCCCTAAAAATCTATTATTTAACAGCTCCTTGTGTAACTCCATTTATTATCCATTTTTGTGCAAACACATACACTATAATCATAGGTGATAACGCCATTAAATATGATGCAAATGCCAAGTTATAATTTGTTCCAAATTCTGATTGAAAAACATACTGAGCAAGTGGTAAAGTAGTATGTTTAGGGTCATTTAATATAATAAGTGGTAACATAAAATCATTCCATGCCCAAAGACAGGTTAATATAGCAATAGTTGCGTTTATTGGAGCCATAAGTGGAAATATTATTTTCCAAAATGCAGTCCATGTATTACATCCATCAACTATAGCTGCTTCTTCAAGTGCTGTTGGAATAGACCTTATATATCCAACATAAATAAATATATTGAAAGCTATACCATAAACTATATATAAAAATGCTAAGCCTGTTGGATTATTCATTCCTAAAGCAGATGTTTGCTTTACAATAGGTAACATAATAATTGGAAAAGGAACAAATAAAGCACTTATGAAATAATAATATAAAAATTTAAAAAATTTGTTTTTATTCATATTTCTCGCAATTACATAAGCAACCATAGAATTTGTTAATATTGTAAAAACAACTGCAACTATTGTTATATAGGCACTATTTTTAAATGCACTAAAAAAATTAGTAGCTTGTATTGCTTTTGAAAAGTTTTCAAAATGAAGTCCTACTGGTAGTGAAAATACTGAATCCGCAAGTTCTTTTGGGTTTTTTAGTGCAATTGATACTGTTAAATATAAAGGAAACAATATTACAAGAGAACCAAGTAACAATAATATTGTGGTAAACCAATTTGTCTTTTTCATCACATATCCAACTCCCTTTTTTGTAAAAATCTAATTTGAATTATTGAAATAATAATTATAAAGATAAAATATATTACTGAATTAGCAGATTGATATGCAAATTCACCACCTGCAAATCCCGAACGATAAATCAATAGAGAAATTGATTCAGTAGCACGTCCTGGTCCTCCACTTGTCAAAGACATTACATGGTCAAATACCATTAAAAAATTTTTCATTGCAAGAACCATATTTATCGTAAAAAATGGTGCTATTACTGGAAACGTAACATGCCAAAACTCTTGAAATTTACTTGCTCCATCAAGACTAGCAGCTTCATAAAGTTCATCAGGTACAGTTTGAAGACCTGATATATATAAGACTGTATTTAATGCACAAGCTTGCCAAACTGCAACAATAACTACTCCTATCCAAGCTAATTTTGGGTTTCCAAGTATATTAGATTTTAATATTTCTATACCAAGTTTTTCTCCTATAGATGGTACTGCATAAGAAAAAATATAATTGAATATAAAACCTATAATAAGGATACTCAATACATTAGGAAGAAAATATACCGCCCTTAAAAAATTTTTAAATTTAATTTTTGAGTTAAGCCCTATAGCAAGCAAAAGACTGATTATATTTACAATAATTGTTGAAGTTATAGCAAACTTAAAGGTAAATATATATGAATTCCAAACATTTTTATCTCCAATTAAATTTATATAATTTTTTAAGCCTACAAAACTATACTCTTGACTTAATCCATCCCAATTGGTAAATGAATAATATATACCCTTTAGGACTGGGAAAGTATGAAATGATGCAAATAGTATTACAGCAGGTATTGTCATTAAATAAATTATCCAGTCTATTCTTCTTTTTTTAACTCTTTTTATAACAACGTCTTTTTCATTTAAAGAAACAACATTCATATAATTACCTCCTTTTTTAAAAGAAATCGAGCCATTAGCTCGATTTCTTTTAAATTTTTAATTACTTACGACTTTGAGCTTTATTCCATTCATTATCTAAAGTTTTCAAGAACGCATCTACATTTTTATCTAGTACAAGTTGTTGAAGTTGTCTATCAAGTGCCATTGAATTTGGAACATAATGGTCTGGGAAATCTTTTATTAAACCTTTATCAAAGCTATCTTTTAATCCTTCAAGGTCTTTATCTTCTTTTACAACTCCTTGAATTGCTGAAAAAGCATTTTGTTCTGATAAATAATCTTTTACTA
Source organism: Clostridiales bacterium (assembly GCA_026416355.1). Taxonomy (GTDB): domain Bacteria; phylum Bacillota; class Clostridia; order Clostridiales; family Caloramatoraceae; genus Thermobrachium. Next base: position 4,440 of record JAOAFH010000104.1, read on the forward strand.
TGTCTTCTCTCAATAGGAAATTAACAAATTTTCTTACTGCTTCAGGATTTTTTGAAGTTTTTGATATTGCAAGTAATAGGTCAACTCCTGAAACAACTACGTTTTTTGATTGTTCATTAGTTGAAGGATATGGGAAAACTCCTATTTCAATATCTGGATTTGCCTTTTTTATTTCAGGAATAGCCCATATTCCTTGTAAATACATTACAGACTCACCCTTAGCAAATGCTATATTACCATCAACATATCCTTTTCCAAAATTATCTTTATGTCCATATTCAACTAACTTTAAAAACTTTTCTGCTGCTTCTCTATAACTATTTGTAAAAGTAGTTTTACCTGCTCTTATATCTGAATAAAAATTCTCTCCTTGAGTAGCTGCTGCAAGCACATTAAATGCTGGTAATGTTGTCCAAGAATCTTTAAATGTAAAATAAAATGGTATTTTACCAGATTTTTTTATCTTATCAGCTACAGCAATAAACTCATCCCATGTTTTAGGAACAGTAAGTCCAAGCTCATTAAATAATTTTTTGTTATATATAACTGCATTGGCATTAACCGCGTAAGGAATTGCATAAACCTTATCTAAGCCACTTATATCTTTAAGCATTTGAACATATTGTGGATATATTTTTTGAAGCTCTTCTGAATTTGTTAAATCTTCAAATGCTCCTGCTTTTGCAAGGTCTGCATAAGTTACATCTCCACCTACGGATACAATATCTGGAATATCCTGTTTTGCCATACGAGTTCTAAGTACTGTAGATGCTTCTGGTGGATTTGATTGTACAACATCTATATCTGGATTTTCAGCTTCAAATTTTTGAATGATTTTTTCAAATGTGTCCTTAGCTTCTGGTTTATATTGAAAAAATTCTATTTTTACTTTTTCTTTTGATGTTGGAGTTTGAGCATCATCAGAAACATTATTTTTTGAACATCCATTAAAAATACTTGTTATTAATACAAGTGATATTAGTGTAGAAAACGCTTTCTTCATACTTGTTCCTCCCTTTAAAAACACATTTGCAAAATAATTGATTTTGATATACAATGGTTTTGGATTGATTTTTATTATTTTTTATATTTGCCTTTTAAAAAGGCATTTTTTTATTATATCTCACCTCCTTATTTATGCATTTGATATTAATAAACTTGCTTCTCAAATTATTTTTATGTATAGAAATACAAAGAAGCAAGTTATATTCATTTTTAAAAGAAAATATATTCACCATATTGTTCTTTATTATCTCCTCCACAACTTTTCCTTATGATAAGTTTAGTTGGAAGCACAACCTGCACAGGAATTTCTCTACCATTTAGTTTATCCAACAATACCTTTACTGCTTCTCTTCCCATTTCTTCTGTATATATCTTTACAGTTGACAGTGGTGGATTTAGATATGCTGATGTTTCGATATCATCAAAACTAATTATAGCTACATCTTCAGGAACCTTTATATTTACTTCATGTAATGCATATAGTGCTCCTGTACTCATAGGGTCACTTGCTATAATAAAAGCACTTGGTAACTGCTCTTTTTCTATTGCTTGTTTCATTAGTTTATACCCTCCTGAAGAATTCCATTCTCCTATATAAATATTTTTTTCATTATATAATCCGCTTTCTTTCATTTTTCTCTTATAAACCTGCAAACGTATATCTTCAATTTCAACTATTTCATTTGAAGTAATCTTTTTAATTGTCTTTCTTCCACCGATATATCCAATATCTCTATGCCCCATACCTATTAAATACTCTATTACCTCTTCTGTTGCCTTTTCAAAACTAGATATCACCGAATCATAACCATTTATTTCAAAAGAATGGTCAACAAATACAATATTGTTATTTTGATATATGTTTTTTAAGTCTGTAACATCTACTCCTCCTATAACTATAATCCCATCAAATTCATCTATCTCAAAATTAATATTATTATCATCTAATCTAATAATCTTTGAAATATTTAATGATTTTTCATTACATTCCTTTTCGATACCTTGTCTAATTGATAAAAAATATGGGTCATTTGCTTCATCTAATTCTGAATAAGCTAATATAATACATATATTCTTATTCTCTTTAATATTTTCTTTATTTTTTTTAACATCGCGTCTTCTTAAAGGCTTGTATCCTAATTCTTGTGCAGTTCTCAAAATCTTTTCCCTTGTTTCATCAGAAACAGAAAGAGTTTGGTCATTATTTAAAATTCTAGATACCGTTGCAGTAGATACATTGGCTTTTTTTGCAACATCCTTGATTGTTACCATAGTTATCACCATTTCCTTTAAAAATTTAAAATAATTTTACTAAAATATTTGCATTTTTCTCTTATTTATTTACTTAACTTAAGTAAATTATAGCACTATTTTTACTATAACACAATAGTTTTTTGAAAATTTTTAACCTAAACAAATTTAACAATTTTAAAATAAAAGACCTTTTTCTTTGTAAGAAAAAGGTCTTTTATTTTAAAAGATTTAATATATTCTCTACACTAATCTCATCTACATCTAAATAGTTCTCCTTTTCTGAAATGCTCCAAAGATTATGTGAATCAGAATTTTTAATTAATCTATAATTATCTTTAATTAATCCAAGCTTTATACACTTATTAATCTTATCATAATTTGCATATTCTAAAGTTTTTATATCTAAATAATCTGGTATAAAACCTAGGTTTGAAATTATACTATAGGTATCTTTATCTACATGGGATGGTATAAATATGCCATCTAAATGCTTTACAA
>JAOAFH010000026.1 GCA_026416355.1 Clostridiales bacterium
ATATTCTTTTAGCACTAGGTATTAAAATATTAGTTTTAATTCTTGCAACATTTGGACTGTCAAATATGTGGGAAGCAGTTTTTGCAGACGTAGGAGTAGCACTTCTTGCGGTATTAAATTCTAGAAGAATAGTTAAATGAAAAGCTCGCCAAACGGCGAGCTTTTTGTTTTATTTAATTTCCTTCAATACTGCAAGAAGATAATCCCACATTCTATTTACAGAAGATATACTAATGTGCTCATCTGGAGTATGAACATCATATAGATTTGGTCCAAATGAAATCATGTCAACATCTTCACCAAGCTTTTCTTTAAATAGACCACATTCAACTCCTGCATGGATTGCAACTATTTCAGCATCCTTACCAAACATATTCTTATATACATCCATAAATAGTTGTCTTAGCTTTGAATCTGGATCGTATTGCCATTCTGGATAATCTGAATCAGCAACAAGTTCAGCACCTAAAACTTCTGCAACCTTCTTTGCTTGATTTAATATGTTGTATTTTAAGCTTCTAACAGAACTTCTAACAGCAGATTGGAATAAAACTTCGTCAGCAGTTGTTTCAACTACTCCGAGGTTAGTTGAGCTTTCAACAAGTCCTTCAATTGCCATGCTCATTGTTTGTATTCCATTAGGAATTAATACAAGTGAAGCAATAACCTTATTTTTAGTATCCTTATCAAATACCTTTTCTATTTTATTTTCAACCTTAGTTACAAAAACATTAACTCCAGCATCTGAACTTCTAAGTTCATTTTTAAGTATTGAATCCCATTCCTTTATTTTACTTTCAAGCTTTTCAACATCATTTGAATTAACTAAAACTATTGCATCACATTCTCTTGGGATTGCATTCATCTTTGAACCACCGTTAACACTTGCAAGTTCAAAGTCTATTGTGCTGTTTAAATCATCTAATATTCTTCCCATAATCTTGTTGGCATTTCCTCTGCCTTTATCTATTTCCATTCCTGAGTGTCCGCCCTTTAGGCCTCTAATTGAAATAGTGTATGCATTGTTTTTAATTGCATTAACAAAGTATGCCTTAACCTTATGTGTTGTTCTAACCCCACCAGCACAGCTAACAAGTAGTTTTCCTTCTTCTTCTGAGTCAATGTTAATAAGCATTTTACCATTAATGTTCTTTCCATCTAGTGCCATTGCACCACCCATACCTGTTTCTTCTTCAACAGTCATTAAAACTTCAAGTGGTGGATGTGGTATATCATTTGATGCAATTAGTGCAAGACCATAAGCCATTGCAATACCATTATCTGCACCAAGTGTTGTTCCAGTTGCATATATGTAGTCTCCATCTATTCTTAAGTGTATAGGATCATTTTCAAAATCATGTCTTGTGTCTTTATTCTTTTCACAAACCATATCCATGTGTCCTTGGATTATTACTGTTGGAGCATTTTCATATCCAGTTGTCCCAGGCTTTTTGATAATAACATTTAGAGCATTATCCTGAATAACCTCAAGATTATGCTTTTTAGCAAAATCAACAAGATAATCGCTTATTGCCTTTTCATTTCCTGAACCTCTAGGAATTTGTGATATTTCTTCGAAATAGTGAAAAACTAAATTTGGTTGTAGATTTCTTAAAACGTCAGCCATTTTGTTTACCTCCCTTTAGGTAGTTATATGTTACACAATTATTATATGAAATAAAAAAATATTCATCAATGAAAATATTTTAAAAATTGAATTTTTCTATTGACTAAAAAATTCAGATAAATTATAATTAAATCAAACATAAATGAACATAAACAAACAAAAATAAACATATCATTAAACATAAACAAACATGAGGTGATTGTGTGAAGATTTTAGAATATACATTTTCTAGTGAAATGGCATTACATGCAAGACCAACAACAATGCTAATTTCAGAGGCTAGCAAATTTAAATCAGAAATAATAATAATTAAAGACAACATAGAAGTAAATGCCAAAAGTCTAATTAGTGTTCTAAGTTTAGTTGTAGATCAAGGTGATAAAATAAAAATAAAAATAACAGGAGAAGATGAAGATAAAGCAGCAAAGGCAATAGAAGAGCTTTTATCAATATTAGAAGAATAGGTGATAATTATGTTTGCAGAAGAAAGAAAAGGCAAGATAGTGGAAATAATTAAAAGTGGAAATAGTGCAAAGGTTTCAGAGCTAGCAAAACTGTTTAATGTTTCGGAGGCAACTATAAGAAGAGATCTTATGGAGCTTGAACAAACCGGGCAAATAGTTAGAACCCATGGAGGTGCTGTTTCTAGTCAAAATACAAACTTTGAGCCATCTTTTATAGAAAAACAAGATAAATATCTTAAGGAAAAAGAGGAAATTGCTAAAAAGGCTGCATCACTTGTTAGTGATAACGACACAATCACAATAGATTCAGGAACAACCACCCAATTTATAGCAAAATACTTGAAAGCTAAGGGGGTTACCGTTGTAACAAACTCTGTTAATTTAGCAGATGAGCTTTCAAGAAGGGATGACATGGAGGTTATTGTAACAGGAGGAGTTATAAGAACAAAAACAAAGGCAATGGTTGGTCCAGTTGCAGAGTCAGCACTAAAACAGTTTAGGGTGGATAAGCTGTTTTTAGGTTGCAATGGAGTTTCTATAAAGATGGGAGTTACAACTCCTAATATTGTTGAGGCTAGTACAAAAAGGGCAATGATTGAGGGAGCAAAAGAGGTTTATTTGGTTGTAGATAGCTCAAAATTTGATGAAGTCAGTTTTTCATTAATATGTCCTGCATCAAAGATAGATTATATTGTTACAGACAAGCTTCCAAATGATTATGAGAAATATAAACATTTAGGAATAGAATTTATATTAGTTTAAGAAGGTGATAGATTGATTTACACTATAACGCTTAATCCAGCAATAGATAAAACAATAATACTAGATAGCTTAAAAAAAGGACAAGTTAATAGAAGTATTTATTCTAGAGATGATGCAGGTGGAAAGGGCATAAATGTAGCAAAGGTAATTAAAAATTTAGGATATGATGTATGTGCAATGGGGTTAATCGGTGAGGAGAATAAGGAAGATATATATAAAAAGCTTGAAAAAGGCAAAATAAAATATGAATTTATAGAGGTAGATGGAGAGACTAGAACCAATATAAAAATAGTAGAAAAAGAAGCAGGAATATTTACAGATATAAACCAAGCTGGATTTGAGGCTGAAAATAAAGACGTTGAGAGGTTAACTTCATTAATTGAATCAAAAATAAAAGATGGGGATGTTGTTGTATTATCAGGAAGCATACCAAAGGGAATAGATGGAGATATTTATAAATTTATGATAAGAAAATTTAAAGAAAAGGGCGCAAAGGTTATATTTGATGCCGATGGAGAAGTTTTAAGGTATGGATTAGAAGAATGTCCATATTTAATAAAACCAAATATAAACGAACTAAAATCAATCATAAATTGCAATGACGATATTGAATCAATTAAACAAGCAACAAAGGAGCTTGTGGATAGGGGAATTAAAACAGTTGTTTCAATGGGAGAAAAGGGAGCATTATATATAGATAATAAAAATATTTTACTCGCAAAACCTATAAGAGTAGATGTTAAAAGTACAGTAGGTGCAGGAGATTCAATGGTTGCTGCATTTGCTATAGGTATACATGAAAAAATGACAATAGAAGAAACATTTAGGCTTGGGGTAGCTTCATCTACAGCAAAAATAACAAAAGAGGGAAGCTTGCCACCAAGTCGTGAAGAAATACTAAAATATATAGAACTTGTTGAAATTCAAAGGAGGTAACAATTATGGAACTAAGAGATTTACTAACAAAGGAAAGGGTAGAATTCAATTTAAAATCAAAAACAAAGCTAGATGTAATTAATGAACTAATTGACATTTTATATAAAGACGGTAAGGTGTCAGATAAAGAACAATTTAAAAAGGTGGTGATAACGAGAGAAGAAGAATTTACAACAGGAATAGGTATGGGAATAGCAATACCACATGGTAAGGATTCATCTGTTGTTGAGCCATCATTAGTTTTTGGTGTTTCAAAAGAAGGAATAGACTATGAATCAATGGATGAAAAGTTAGCACATATATTTTTCCTAATAGCTGTTCCACAAAAATCAAATGATGAACATTTAAAGATATTAAGTATGTTATCAAGAAAGCTTATGCACGAAGATGTTAGACAAAAATTAATGTCTGCAACTTCCTATGAAGATGTAATAAATGCATTTAATGAATAATGAAGGGGGAAAATGTATGAAACTATTAGCAGTAACATCCTGTCCTACAGGTATAGCCCACACATATATGGCTGCTGAAGCATTGAAGATGGCAGCTAAGGAACTAGGAGTAGACATAAAAATAGAAACTAGAGGTTCAGTTGGAGTTGAAAATGAGATTACTCAAGAGGATATAAAGGAAGCACATGCAGTTATAATTGCTGCTGACACAAAGATAGACAAGTCTAAATTTGAAGGACTTCCAATGATTGAAGTATCTGTTAAAGATGCAATAAAGGACGCTAAGGGACTTATAGATAAAGCAATGAAATTAGAAAAGAAAAGCAATTATGTTAATAAAGTATTTGAAGCAAAAAATGAAGAAAAGAAAAAAATTACAGGTGCATATAAACATCTAATGACAGGTGTGTCATTCATGATTCCATTTGTAGTTGCAGGTGGTATATTAATAGCTCTTTCATTTGCGTTTGGTATAAAAGCATTTGAACAAGAAGGAACTTTAGCAGCTGCACTTATGAATATTGGTGGAGGAGGAGCTTTCTCATTAATAGTTCCAATTCTAGCAGGTTATATAGCATTTTCAATTGCTGATAGACCAGGTTTAGTACCAGGTATGATAGGTGGGGTTCTATCAAGCAAACTAGGTGCAGGATTCTTAGGTGGTATTATTGCTGGTTTTGCAGCAGGTTATGTAGTTGAATTTTTAAAGAAGACTATAAAGCTTCCAAAGACAATGGAAGGATTAATGCCAGTTTTAGTATTACCACTTCTTTCAACATTAATAGTTGGATTAGGTATGATTTATGTAGTAGGAACACCAGTAGCTTCAATAAATAAGGCTATGGAAGGATGGTTAAATAGCTTAAGCGGTGGAAGTGCAATAACACTTGGAGTTGTACTAGGACTTATGATGGCATTTGATATGGGAGGTCCTGTTAATAAGGCGGCTTATACATTTGCAGTTGGAACTTTAGCGGCTGGACAACCTTCAACAGTAATGGCTGCAGTTATGGCAGCAGGAATGGTTCCACCACTTGGAGTATTTTTAGCAACTGTAATAGCAAAGAATAAGTTTACTCAAGAAGAAAGAGAAGCAGGAAAAGCAGCATTTTTCCTTGGAATATCATTTATAAC
>JAOAFH010000084.1 GCA_026416355.1 Clostridiales bacterium
ATGTTTGCGGCATCTGTAAGCATTTTAAAGTAAAGAGGTAAGATTGTAGTAGTAACTGTCATAGAATATGCAGAGTTTGCCCAATCATATAAAGCCCAGCTTTTTTCTTCTTTGCTTAGTTTCATAAACATACCCCATTTCTTTTTAAATTTAAAGAATTTAAAAGTATTGTGTAAATATCGGTTATCTTAAGTGATGGTAGTGTTTGTTTGTTTAATCCATCCCATAAACAAAATATGGTTTTGTGTTTATTGGGGAGTTGTCCATGTACTGCTTTGTAATTAGATTGGTTAATGATTTCTATTGTCATACTATCTGTAAAACAAAATCCTTCTCTTGGTTCTAGCATTAAAAAAGCATTCTTATCAAATCCAAGTTTTTTGTACTCGTGATTAAAGATAATTTTTTCAATAATTCCATTGAAGTTTTTATTAAAATCCTCGATTGTATAGATAATTTTATGCTTGATTTTATCCTCTACATCACCCCTTAAGTATATATATGAAGAACCTTCACAGGATTTTAAATAAACATATTTTAAAAGATTATGCTCTTTAAAATATGTGTTTAGGGCTATTTGGCTATGAACATCTAAACTGCCGTGGTCTCCTAGTATTGCAATTTTATATCCGAGATTTGCTGCGGTGTCAAATATTTTTTTTAGTCTATTTTCATGTCTTAAAAGAGCTTCTTTTGCTTTTGATGATTTTGTGCCATATTTGTGCTTTTGAGTATCTAGGTCTGTAAAATGAATTAACATAAGATTTGGTGACTTTCTTTTAATTGTATAAATGGCTGATTCAAGAACAAAGTCATCTAGGTTAGGCTGATTTATTCCATCAAGTAGTTTTCCGAAATTTTTGTTTAAAGTAATTTGAAACAGTTTGCTACCCGCCATTAATGAAACTAAAATTTGATTTTGCCAAGGCCTATTTGGGAAAATTTCAGGCAAGTTGTATGTGATTTTTCCACATCCAGTAGTTGGCCAAAGCAATAAACAAGTGGATAAACCATTTTTCCTGGCTATATCATAAAGAGTGTCTGTTTTAATATCTTTTCTAAACCAATACCAATCTGGGGATTTGTTGAATGGTTGTAATTTAGTATTGTTTATAATACCGTGTTCAAATGGCATTTTGCCTGTAATAATGCTTGCGTGGTTTGGGTATGTGAGTGTAGGGTAAACAGGTTCAACATTTAGGCAACTTAGGGAATTTTGAATTAAAAAATTAAATGTTTGTAATTTTTTAATATCGTCTAAGTCGCTAGAACATAAAGCGTCAAATGAAATTACTATAATACCTTTTTTCAATTTAAACACCTCTTAATACGATTATAATGGAATGCTATTAAATTTATATTAAATATTGGATATTTTATTTAATAAATTAAGTCTTATTATAGGGTAATTAAACAAAAATTTAACAAAGTGAAGCTTTAATATGGCAAAACAAATGAATTGAAAAAAATGATAATATGCATTACAAAAAACTATAATAGATTTAATTATTACAAAAAGCTAAGATTGCGACACCTGTTACATAACTTAAAATTAAGAAAATTCAATATGTTGCATTTTTGTAATTGAAATTATTCAAAAATTATGGTAATATTCAAGTATGAATTTTAAAAAAAAAGGAATGGGGGTTTTGTAATGGCTCAATTTGTTGACTATTTAAACAGTCTAGTTTGGAGTAAAGCACTTATCTATCTTTGCTTAGTAGTTGGACTTTATTTCTCGCTAAGGATGAGATTCTTCCAGGTAAGACATATTAAAGACATGGTTAAACTATTATTAGGTGGACAAGATTCGGAACGTGGAGTTACCTCATTTCAAGCTTTTGCAATGGCAGTTGCAGGCCGTGTAGGTACAGGTAATATAGCTGGGGTTGCAACAGCTATTGCAATGGGTGGACCTGGTGCAGTATTTTGGATGTGGGCAATAGCATTCCTTGGTGCAGGCTCAGCTTTTGTTGAATCGGTTCTTGCTCAAGTTTATAAAGAAGAGAGAGATGGACAATATAGAGGAGGTCCTGCTTATTATATTGAAAAAGGACTAGGTATGAAGTGGTATGGTGTAGTTTTTGCGGTATCAACTGCAGTTGCATGTGGTCTTTTACTTCCAGGTGTTCAAGCATATAACATTGGTGAAAGTATTAATAATGCATTTGGAATAAACCCTGCTATTACAGGTGCTGGTATAGTAGTACTACTTGGTCTTATAATTTTTGGTGGTGTAAAGAGAATTGGTAAGGCAGCAGAGTTAATTGTTCCTTTTATGGCAATAGGTTATATATTAGTTTCTTTGATAATAATAGTTGTAAACATTAAGGCGTTACCAGGGGTTATAGCACTTATATTTAAAAATGCATTTGGGTTAGATGCTGCATTTGGTGGACTTTTAGGTTCAGCTATATCTTGGGGTGTAAAAAGAGGTGTTTATTCAAACGAAGCTGGTCAAGGTACAGGTCCAATGGCAGCAGCTGCAGCAGAAGTATCACATCCAGCAAAACAAGGTTTAGTTCAAGCATTTTCAGTTTATGTTGATACATTATTTGTTTGTTCAGCAACAGCATTTATGATTTTAATTACTGGAAAATACAATGTTCATAAAGCAGCAGGTGGATTCTATGTAGAAAACCTACCAGGAGTACAATATGGGCCAGCATTTACTCAAAAGGCAGTTGAAACATTATCACCAAGTCTAGGTGCTGGATTTGTTGCAATAGCTCTATTCTTCTTTGCATTTACTACATTGATGGCTTACTACTATTATTCTGAAACAAGCCTTGCTTATCTAGTAAATGATGAAAAACTAAGAAAGAAGTTAATAAATGTTCTAAGAGTAATACTTTTAGCATCAGCATTCTATGGAACAATAAAGACAGCTTCATTTGCATGGGCACTTGGTGATTTAGGGGTAGGTATAATGGCATGGCTAAATATAATAGCAATATTAATACTTCAAAAACCAGCTTATGCAGTATTAAAGGACTATGAAGAACAAAAAGCACAAGGACTTGATCCCGTATTTGATCCAGATAAACTTGGAATTAAGAATGCAGATATTTGGCATGATATAAAGAAGAAATATAAAAAGTAACATAAAGTACAAAAATGTGCCACTGTTATGTGGCACATTTTTTTAATACATTCCTTGCTTTAAGGTATTTGATATACTTTGTAAATCATTAATTATTTTTTCGCGGTCTAATATAATTCTTCCGTTTTCATCTTTATGCTGTTTTATATAACTATTTGAATAACCTTCAAATACCCATGATATGATTTCAACAGCTCTTTTAATATCTATATCTTTTTTAAACCTTGAGTAGTCGACATTTTTAAATATAGCGTCATAACCGAATTTTTGGTATTCCATAAGAATAGGAAGAAGTTCTTCTTTAACTTCCTTTGGTGTATCTAAAAATGCATCGGTTAGGAGCTTAAATACATCAGGGTATTTTTCCATAAGGTTAAACTTAACAATGTTCCATTTAATAATTCTTTTGAATATATCATTTTCATTTATATCTGCAGCTTTAAAAAACTCATCATACAAAAGTGGTATTGTATATTTTATTAAAAATAGATATAATCCTTTTTTATTTTTAAAATAGTGGAAAAGTATTCCCTTGGATATTCCAGCAGCCTCTACAATTTTATTTGTAGAGGCGTTTTTATATCCATGAATTGCAAATTCTTCAATTGCAGCATATATTATTTTTTCTCTTTTATCTTCAGGTATTTTATTTAATATTTCTTCAGTCAAATTCATCTATCCTCCCTTTATTAATTGTTTATTCTCTTTGTAGTTTTAATGCATCTACCATTGAAATTTTATATATTTTGTGTTTGGAAATAAATTTTGAAATTATAAGCACAAAATATATTATAGCAAAACCTAAAACAGAATATATTGGCGAAATTACAATAGGTAGAGCAAGATTTACATCCTTAAGAGAAGTTTTTAATATTGAGTTTAAAAAGCCCTTAACTAAAGGGATTGCAAGTATATATCCAATTATACTAGGTAGAAGCATGAATGAAAGTACCAATGAATTAATTTCACCATCTTGATATCCTAGTATTTTGAGCATTGATATAGTTGGTTTATTTTCTTCGATTATTAATGAGGTAACAATATATACAACTATTAAAGCAACAATAAATGAAAGTATGCCCATGAAAATTAGCATATATTTTACAGGCTCAAGTGCCACATCAAATGACTTTAATGTTTCATCTATGCTTTCATATTTTAAAATCTTATCTTCTGATATATCAAGTTTAGTGTCTGAATATACTCCATTTATTGTATTGATTTCATCATTTAAAAGCTCATTTAATTTGTTTATAGGCATATATATAACATTGCCTGTATAAACATCTACTGTATCTTGTATATTAATTTCAATTTCTTTATTATTTAATAGATTTATTAATTTTAAGGTTGAAGGATTATTTAGTTTTTCATAAAGTGATGTTGTTATATATATTTTATCAACAGCAACTTCTTTTTTACCTTTAACAAGTTTTATTGACTTTGTATTTTCTTCAAGTCCATAAACAATTATTTTTTCTTTAGTGGTTTTATCCTCAAAATAAGCTACTTTAAAACCTTCTTGGTTAAAATCATTTTTATTATAATTTTCTTTAAAAACGTAGCTATATTTATAATTTAAAGTTTCTTTTATGACTTTGTTTATTAGGGCATCAACAGATCCTTTAGCTGCAAAACCAACAAGAAGCATTGTAGATGCAGTAAAGATACCAAATGTCAAAAGTATTGTTTTTGATAATCCACGTATACTTTCTCTTATCCTAAATTTTTGTTTAAACTTTAATTTTGATAGATTTATTTTATTTAATCTAGTCATTTTATCATAGTTGGATTTACCCCTAAGCAATGTTGTAGGAGAACTTTTAAGTATATTTTTAGAAGAAGTATAAGTTGCTAAAGATAAAATAACCAATGATTCTATTAAACCAATAGTAATATATTTGTAATTTATTGTTGATTCCACAGGTATATTAAAATAGAAAACATAATAATCTGTAAGCGGTTTTGAAAGCATAAGTGTAAATATTAATCCTAAAATAGTTCCTAAAATAGCAATGATAATTGGGTAGCTTAGGTAATGTTTTTGTATTTCTTGTTTTGTGTATCCTAGAGCATAAAGTGTTCCAATTTCTTTAGTTTCAAGTTTTATAATTCTTCTGATTAGGACAAATAGTAAAATGAAAGTTAAAGTAAAAAATAGTAGAGGTATTTTTTGAGAAATACTAGGTAGTTGTTCAATTTTTTTCTTTGCTAGTGTATATCTTAGGTTATCTTTAATATCCTGCCACATTAGAATTTTGTAATTTTTATCTATATAGTCCTTAGCACTTTTATAGTCTCCTTTAATGCTATAAAAGTATAAAGAATTACTAAACTTATCTATCTCATTAGTTGTTACCACACCAACTCCAAATTTATTAGGATCAACCATTAAATCAGTCATAGACTTAGTTGGATAAATATAATCTGGGATTGAAACAAAACCTACAACTTTAAATTCTTTTTTATCAAGAGCAATTTTATCGCCAATATTTATTTTA
>JAOAFH010000006.1 GCA_026416355.1 Clostridiales bacterium
TATGGAGTATATCTATTTTTTTATTAAAATTATGCTACTTCTCCCCTTTATTTTCTTATTAATTATAGCATCGATAAAGTTAGCTAAAAACATTCAAAGTGGTTCAAAATACATTAAGATAATTGATAGAGCACAAATAGCACCAAATACATTTATTTCGATCGTTAAGATAATTGACAAAACATATATTATGGTAACTACAAATAATAGCAGTGAAATTATATCAGAAATACCAAATGAAATCGAATTTGAAATACCAAATGAAAATTATTTGCATGATATTAATATCCATAGTCTTATAGAACACGTAAGAAGGAAGATGACTAATGAAAAAAAATAAATCACTAATTTTAATAATATTATTTTTAGTAATATTTCCCACAATATCAAAAGCTGCACCAGTTAATTTAACTGTACCTAAGGTTAATATATCAGTTGATAATGCAACAACTCCAAAAGAATATGTAGATAATATTAAATTACTAATTCTTTTAACAACACTAAGTTTTATACCTACTATAATTTTATTAATGACCTCATTTACTCGAATAATAGTTGTTTTAGGATTTTTAAGAAATGCATTATCAACGCAACAAACTCCACCAAACCAAGTATTAATTGGTCTTGCATTGTTTATGACACTATTTATTATGTCACCTGTTTATACAAAGGTTAATAACGAAGCTATAAAACCATATATAGAAGGTAAAATTACTCAAGATCAAGCAATAAATATAGGAAGTAAACCTATAAAAGATTTTATGTTTAAACAAACTCGTGAAAAGGATTTAGCTCTTTTTTATAAAGCAAGTGGACTAGAAAAGACCAATGATAAATATAGTGTACCGTTCAATGTACTTATTCCAGCTTATGTAATAAGCGAATTAAAAACTGCATTCCAAATGGGTTTTTTAATATTTGTTCCATTTATAGTTATAGATATGGTTGTAGCAAGTGTTTTAATGTCAATGGGAATGTTCATGTTACCACCTGTTACTATTTCCTTACCATTTAAAATTCTTTTATTTGTAATGGCAGATGGTTGGCATTTAGTTGTAAAGACTTTATTAGAAAGTTTCATGTAGAGGAGAAGAAAAAATGACTGAAAATTTTATTCAATACATCGGAAAAGAATCAATATTTTTAGCATTAAAAATAGCCGGACCAGTTTTAATAGTTTCAATGATAGTTGGTCTTTTAATAAGCATCTTTCAAGCAGTTACACAAATACAAGAACAAACATTAACTTTCGTACCAAAAATGATTTCAATTATAGCAGTATTACTAATTTTAGGTCCATGGATGCTAAGAACATTGGTAAACTTTATCCAACAAATGATTAATAACATGATATATGTCATTAAATAGGTGATAAAATGATCAATTTTATGATGTTCTTTTTAATTTCAGTAAGAATAACATCTATGATGTTAGTAGCACCTTTCTTCTCTGTGAGACAAGTACCTAACATTGTTAAGCTAGGTCTTTCTTTAATATTATCTAGTTTAATACTGTCAATATATAAATTTAATGTTATTAATATTGACAATAATTTCGTTTTATTATTTTATATAACAAACGAAATTTTAATAGGAATCACTATTGGCTATATATCCTTTTTTATTTTTAATTCAATTAGAATGTCTGGACAATTTGTTGACTTTAGTATTGGATTTACAATGTCGCAATATTTTGATCCTGCTACATCAAGTACTTCTACTATATTAGAAAGATTTTTTAATTGGATTGCATTGGTATTATTTATAACATTTAATTTTCATCATATTATATTATCGGCTATAATTAAAAGTTTTGAAGTACTTCCAATTGGATTTTTAATAAATAACGAAAATATTTTTTATAGCCTACTATATTTCTTTTCAAAGAGCTTTTATATTTCTATAAAGCTTGCTGCTCCTATTGTAATTGTACTTTTTATAACAGAATTTACCTTGGGTCTAATAGCTAGGGCAGTACCTCAGATTAATGTTTTTCTTCTCGGTATGCCTATTAAAGTTATTGTAGGATTATTAGCAATAGCAACTATTTTGCCGGGGTTATCACACATATATATAAAAGTTTTCGATGGACTTAACGATGATTTTATTAAATTTTTTAATTTATTTCCATTAATACTTTTAGCAACAGAAGATAAAACTGAAGAACCTACTCCTAAAAAATTAAAAGAAGCTAGAGAAAAAGGGCAAATTGCTAAAAGTGTAGATTTAACTTCTGCTATTATTTTGTTTGGTATTACTTTTGTTTTAGCAGTGATGTCAAAAATATATTATGAAGGTGGAAAATCATTTATTATAGAAAGTTTCAAATTTATTAGTAAAAGTGATATAGATTATAAGAGTGTATTTAATATTTTTTTATATATGCTAAAATATGCATTTATAGGTGGATTACCGGTTATTTTTACAACAATGGTTTTAGGGATAATATCAAATATTGCTCAAGTAGGATTTTTAATCTCTAAAGAAGGATTAAAACCTGATCTATCTAAAATTAATCCTATTAATGGCTTTAAAAGATTTTTTTCAAAACGTTCTGTTGTTGAATTATTTAAATCCATTCTAAAAATATTTATAATTGCCTATTTCTCATATAAATACGTTAGTTCAGTTATATTTGATATTTTGAAAGTTTCTGATTTAAATCCCCAAGGGATTTACCCCTTTGTTTCTAGTTTATTAAATAAACAACTATTACGATTAGTTGTTATCTTATTTATACTAGGTATAGCAGATTATGTATTCCAAAAAAGACAACTAAAAAAGGAATTAAGAATGTCAAAGGAAGAAATAAAAGAAGAAATGAAACAAACAGAAGGAAATCCTCAAATCAAATCGAGACTTAGACAAAAACAAAGAGAGATGGCTATGAGAAGAATGATGCATGAGGTTCCAAAATCCACAGTTGTTGTAACCAATCCAACTCACTTTGCTGTGGCTCTAAAATATGAAAAAGGACAAACAACAGCTCCTAAAGTTGTGGCAAAGGGAGCAGATTTTTTAGCTTTTAGAATAAAAGAAATTGCAAAAGATGCTAATGTGCCAATAATTGAAAATAAAACACTTGCTAGAAACTTATATTTCAACGTTGAAGTTGATGATGAAATACCAATAGAACTTTATCAAACTGTAGCAGAACTAATAGCATACATATACAGCTTTAATAAGTAGTGAGGGTGAAAGTAATGGCTATTAATTTTGATAAAAATAATAAATCAATAAAAAAATATTTAGATGTTATAGTAGCAATAATGATAATCTTGGTTATATTTATGATAATTATACCTTTACCAAGTGGGTTATTAGATGTCTTGCTTGCATTTAATATATCACTTTCATTGATTATTTTGCTACTAACCATGTTTACAACAGATGTTCTTGAATTTTCTGTTTTTCCTACATTACTGTTAATAACAACTCTATTTAGATTAGGGCTTAATATATCTTCTACAAGATTAATACTAGGTAAGGGAGAAGCAGGTAAGATAATACAAACATTTGGTAACTTCGTAGTAGGCAATAATTATGTCGTTGGATTTATCTTATTTATAATAATCGTTGTTATTCAGTTTGTTGTAATCACAAATGGTGCCGGAAGAGTAGCAGAAGTTTCTGCTAGATTTACACTAGATGCGATGCCTGGTAAACAAATGAGTATTGATGCTGACTTAAATGCCGGTATTATAACAGAACAAGAAGCAAAAATAAGAAGAAAAAAATTGCAACAAGAGGCTGATTTTTATGGAGCAATGGATGGTGCAAGTAAATTTGTTAAAGGAGACGCTATTGCAGGAATAGTTATAACTATAATTAATTTAATAGGTGGAATAATAATAGGTATTTTATTTTTAAATAAAAGCGCAATAGATTCACTTAAAACATTTGCACTATTAACTGTTGGAGATGGTCTTGTTAGCCAAATACCTGCACTTTTAATTTCAACTGCTTCTGGTATTATCGTTACAAGATCAACAAGTGAGACTACTTTAGGAAAGGAATTATCAACACAATTTACTTCATATCCTAAAGTATTAGGAATCGCTAGCTTTATTTTATTTATGATGGCTTTTATTCCTGGTATGCCAGCTATCCCTTTTGTAATATTATCGGCAACAACAGGTTTTTCTGCTTATATGTTATCAAAAGAAAACAAGATTGAAATGAATGTGCCTGAAGCTGATATAATAGCAGCTGAGCAAGCAACTTCAAAAGAGCCTGAAAATGTTATGCACTTATTGAATGTAGAGCCTTTAGAAATTGAAATTGGTTATGGACTTATTCCTCTAGCTGATGTATCTGCTGGCGGTGATTTATTAGATAGAATAGCAGGGGTTAGAAGACAATGTGCACTAGAATTAGGTATAATAGTTCAGCCTATTAGAATTAGAGATAACTTACAATTAGCTACCAATGAATATAGAATTAAAATAAAAGGTACAATAGTTGGCAAAGGCGAAATACTATGTAATCATTATTTGGCAATAGATCCAACAGGTGAAGGCTTGCCATTAGAAGGTATAAAGACTATAGAACCTGCATTTGGTCTACCATCATTATGGATTCCTGACAATAAAAAAGAGGAAGCAGAACTGCTTGGCATAACTGTAATCGACCCAACTACAGTTTTAGTAACGCACTTAAGTGAAATTATTAAGAAGCATTCCTATGAACTACTTGGAAGACAAGAGGTAAAGATGCTCATTGACAACATTAAAGAAAATTATTCTGCTGTAATTGATGAATTAATACCTAATTTAATGTCTCTTGGTGAAGTACAAAAGGTTTTACAAAATTTATTACGTGAACGTGTACCAATAAGAGATTTAGTTACAATATTAGAAAGTTTAGCTGATAATGCTCAAGTTACTAAAGACATAGAGATTCTAACAGAATATGTTAGATTTTCAATAAATAGAACAATATGTAGAAATCTTTTGAATGAAGAAAATACAATACGTGTTTTAACTTTAGATTATCAATTGGAAAATATGATATCTGAAAGTATTCAAAAGTCTTTTCAGGGGTCATACCCAACCCTTGATCCAAATATATCAACAAGAATATACCAATCAATTAACGAAAACATCGAAATAAATCAATTTAACAATGATATACCTGTAATATTGGTTTCACCTAAAATTAGACCTGCATTTAGAAAATTAACTGAAATGGTATTTCCAAATTTACAAGTTATATCAATGAATGAAATTCCTACAGATGTACAAATTGAAACCATAGGGATGGTGACAATAGAATGATAATTAAAAGATACATTGTTGATAATATGAGTGAAGCAATGACAAGAATTAGGTATGAACTAGGTAATGATGCTGTTATTGTAAGTCAAAGAAAAATACGCCAAAAAGGATTCACTGGCCTTTTTAAGCCCAAAAAAATCGAGGTGACTGCAGCTGTTGATGAAAAAGCTCAAAAAGATATAACACCAAAAAAGGACGATTTGGAAAAAGAAATACAAGAAATAAAAAATTTAATTTCCAATATGACACAAAATACTACGCAAAAAAGTAAAACTAAAACTGGTGAAACTACAAGAAATAAATTTAAAGCACATTTAATTTCTTCAGGTGTCCCCGAAGAAATCGCACAAGAAATTATCGATACAATTAAAGAAAAAAATATTGGCAAGAAAATAAACAGTAAGATATATGAAAAAGAATTCAAAAGTATATTAGACGAGATAATAAAAACAAATGAGTTTGATAATAGTAGAATTCATTTGTTTGTTGGCCCAACTGGTGTTGGTAAAACAACAACAATAGCTAAATTAGCCAGCTTAAACACATTATATAAAAATAAAAAGGTTGGTTTGATTACAGTAGATACCTATAGAATAGGAGCTGTAGAACAACTAAAGACATATGCAGAAATATTAGGTGTTCCGTTTGGAGTAATTTTTTCTAATAATGACATAAAAAAAGTCTTAGACGATATGACAAATTGTGATATAATCTTAGTAGATACAACAGGAAGAAACAGCAAAAATGCTATGCAACTTCAAGAAACAAAAAGGTTAATACAAGAAATTAATCCAGATTATATCCATTTAGTTATTAGCATGACTACTAAAGAATCTGATATCAAAAGAATTATAAATGATTACCGTATATTAAATTACAATAGTTTAATTCTGACCAAGATAGATGAAACAAATACTTTTGGATCAATGCTTACAGCAATATATTATTCTAATGTACCTGTTGCTTATATGACTGTTGGGCAAAATGTGCCTGATGATATCGAAATAGCGAAAAAAGATAAAATAATCAATATGGTTGTGGAGGCTGAATAGCCATGGATCAAGCACAAAGATTAAGACAACTTATAGAAAGAAAAAGAAATGAACATATGTTATCTAAATCATTTAAAGTAATAACCGTTTCAAGTGGAAAGGGCGGTGTAGGCAAAACGAGTTTTGTTGTAAATTTAGCTACTAGTTTTGCTTCACGAGGTTTGAATGTATGTATATTAGATGCAGATTTTGGTATGGCTAATGTAGACATTATGTTTGGTTGTCTATCAAAATATAGCATATATGATGTTTTAACTGATAATAAAAAATTAAGTGAAGTAATAGTTAAAACAGAAGATGGTGTAAATATTATTCCAGGTGGTTCAGGTCTAAAAAAAATATTTAACATTGATGACGAAAGTAAGAACAAATTATTTGAAAGCCTTGATGAGCTATCTAATATTGATATATTAATAATTGATACCGGAGCAGGTGCATCTGACAATGTTTTAAAATTTATTGAAATTGCAGATGAAGTAATTATAATAACAAATTCTGAACCAACAGCATTAACTGATGCTTATAGTTTAATAAAAATTATCTCTTTAAACGAAATTAACCAAAACATTAGTGTTGTTGTTAACAGAGTAAAAAACAAAAATGAAGCTGAAGAAACTTTTAATAAAATTAACTATACAGTAAGCAACTTCTTAGGAAAAAATTTAAATTTTCTAGGATATTTGATTGAAGATAATAGAGTAGGACAAGCTATTAAAAAGCAGATACCTTATTTTAGAGAGTATCCAAATTGTGATCTAAGTTTATCACTAAAAATGATAGCTTCAAAGATTTTAGGAGAAAACAAAAACAATAAAAATAAATCAATTAAGGATTATTTTTTAAAGTTATTTAAGGTGGTGGGTAAATGATGAAAGGATTAAACATAAACTTGGAAATTAATCAAAAAATCGAGATAATTGATGATGAATTAACTTATAAAAGTATTGTTCAAGACATTACACAAGACGCAATATATGTTAGTTATCCTTCTAGCCAAGGAAGATACTATTTTACTCATGCCGGCAATGCAATAGAATATTATATTACAACAGATAAAGAAGTAATCAAGTGCAAATCTATTGTTCTTGGTAAGAAAAAGGAAGGTAATGTAGACCTTTTGATATTAAGTTTTCCTGAAGTCAAAGAAAAAGTTCAAAGAAGAGAATATTTTAGGCTTCCAATAACTATGCAAATAAAATATTATCCCCTTCCAAAAGATAGAGCTTATGCGAGTCTAAGAGATGTACCATCTGGGTACTTTACTAAAATGCTTTCTTCACTAACGATGGATCTAAGTGGTGGGGGAATAAAAATTCTTGCACATGAACCTCATAATACAGGAGATTTTGTAATAGTTTCATTAAATATTCCTCAAGAAATCAATTTATTATGTAGTGTAGTAAGAGTAGAGGAAACGGATGAAGGTAGAAAGTATAAACTTGCATTAAAATATGAGTCAATAGATGAAAAAATAAGAGATAGAATAATTCAATTTATTTTTAGTAAATTAAGAGAACAAAATAAACTGCTTAGATAGGAGTGATAATATGAAATGTTATAAGCAGTTTAACGAAAGAGAAGAAATGATATTAAAATATCTTCCTTATGTAAAATATATTGCCTCAAGAATGATTATGGGGTTACCCCCAGGCGTAGAATTTGACGATTTAGTTAGCTATGGAATAATCGGTTTGATAGATGCAATAGAAAAATTTGATACGTCAAAGGGTATAAAATTTGAAACTTATGCGACTTTAAGAATTAAAGGGGCAATAATTGATGAATTAAGAAAGATTAGTTGGATGCCCAAAAGTGCATTCTCAAAGCTAACGCAACTAAATGTTGCAAGAGAAAAGTTAGAAGTTACTCTTAATAGGGAACCATCAGAACAAGAATTGGCTGAATATTTAGGCATAACTGTTGAAGATGTAAGATTAACTGAATCTTATATAAACTATTTATCCGTGGTTTCCCTAGAAGATATATTTTTCAAGTCAGATGACGAAGATATACAAGTAAAAAATATGATAGAAAATGAAAATAGCCCTCAACCCGAAAAAATAATCGAGGAAGAAGAAAAAATATTTATATTAAAAAAGGCAATTGACATGTTACATGAAAAGGATAAACTTGTATTACAACTATATTATTTTGAAAAATTGACACTAAAAGAAATAGGTAAAGTATTAGAAATTACCGAATCAAGAGTATCACAACTTCATAGTAGGGCAATACTAAGGTTGAGAGAAAACTTAAAAAAATTAAACTATATTGATTAGGAGGGAATATGCCTTACTTTCTTTTGATAATTGGTTTTGCATTATTATTTTATTATAGTTATAGTAAAACAAATAATAAGATTTCAGAAGAAACATTAAATACACATAATGATTTTAATAATAAAACTAATCCTACAATAAACGTTGTGAACCCACAATTGTCGTTTGATAAAATTTTTAATATAGAAGAAGACTTGTTAAAAATAAAAAGTGAACTACAAGACCTTAAAGAAAGTATTAATTATATAAATGAAAATTATATTGCATTAAATGACAAAATTGAATCCATATCAAATACAAAATTTGATGAAGGTACAGATACTAATAAAAATTACTTTAATGATACTACAAAAGAAAATTTGACAATAGATAATAAAATAGAAGAAATGTTAAACAACGGATATACTATTGAAGAAATTTCTTCAAAATTAAGAATAGGAAGGGGTGAAGTTTTATTAAGGCTAGGTTTAAAAAAGCCCAAGAAATTATAATTAAGTATCTTAAAAATAGAGATTTTATATTAGGTCTATCAATAGGTATAATTGCTACTACAATTTTAATGTTAACTTATTCGCCTAAAAACATTCCAAAATATAAAATTGAGCAAATGGCGAGAGAATTAGGAATGAAATATCCTGATGAAATAAAAAGTTTTTTCAATAATAAATAGGGGTTGATAAATATGATTAGAGGACTTTATATAGCTTCCACAGGCATGATAACAAAACAAATTCAACAGGAAAACTTGACAAATAATATAGCTAATTTAAATACACCAGGCTATAAATCAGATAAAGTTAGTTTTAAATCATTTAACGACGTATTGATTGAAAACTATGATAGAAAGATAGGTAATAAAAGTTTCAAAAATACCCTTGGTTCGATGCCTATAGGTGTTTCTATTAATCAAACAAATACTGATTTTTCACAAGGCTTATTAGAAGATACAAATAGAAATTTGGATTTTGCCATAGAAGGAAATTGCTTTTTTACTGTTACTGATGGATTAAATGAATATTACACACGTAATGGTAGATTTAAAATTGATTCTGAGGGATATTTATCAACAATTGATGGAAAAAGAGTAATTGGTTTAAATAAAAATAATCAAAAAACATATATTAAATTAGATTCAAGTAATTTTCAATTTAATAATAATACAATAAATATTAATGGGACAAGCTATAAACTTTATCTAGTTAATGGTACTATGGAAAAATTAAATGATAATTTAATGTATGGTCAAAATATACAACAAAGTACTAATGGTGTTGTACACCAAGGTAAAATAGAAAAAGCAAATATTGATGCCATAGACCTAGTAACTGAACTGATAACAGTTATGCGTAATTTCGAATCTAACCAAAAGGTAATTCAATCAATGGATGAAACTTTAGGTAAAACAGTAAATGAAATTGGTAGTATAAATAGATAATTTGGGGTGGATTTATGTTAAAATCAATTTGGAATAGTAGAAGTGGCTTATATGCTAATCAAAATAGAATAGACACTATTTCTAACAATATTGCTAATGTTAATACTAATGGTTACAAGAGATTAGATACAAATTTTTCTGATATTGTTTCTGAAAATATCAATCGTTTAGGTGTCCCTTTAAGTAACGAAGACAATAGATATTCAGTTGGTAGTGGTACTAGAGTTAATGGATATATAAAAAATTCTTCTCAAGGAAATATAATCGAAACAAATAATAAATTTGATTTTGCAATTGAAGGTGAAGGATATTTTAGATTAGTTGACAGAGATGGTAATTATTTGTATACAAGAAATGGTAGTTTTAAACTAGATAGCAACAACAATTTAGTAGATAGTAATGGAAATCGATTGGATTTAAATTTATATACAACAGATTTTGATATAAATAATATAGAAATAACAGAAGATGGACAAATCTTAAACAATAACGAAATAATAGGAAACTTAAAAATTTATAACTTTGTAAGTGAAGATCAATTACAATCTGTTGGAAATAGCCTTTTTAGAGGGGTAGGGGCTACTATTTCTACATCTAAAATAAAACAAGGTTATTTAGAATCATCAAATGTTGACATTGCAAAAGAGCTTACTGATCTAATGTTAACCCAAAGAGCTTTTGAAATGAGCTCTAGAGCTTTAAAATCATCTGATGAAATGTGGCAAATTACTAATAATATACGTGGAAGATAGTATAACTTGTTCCCTTAAAGTATATAATTATAAAAAAATACTTTAAGGGGTTTTTAATATGAATTCTAATGAATATTTTGCAAAAGCAGTTAAGCTTTATAATGAAAATAATATAAAAGAGGCTATTAATATTTATAAAAGTTTATTGAATTTCAATAAAAAATACTATGTGTACTATAATCTTGGAATATGTTATATAGATTTAAAAGATTATAAAAAAGCAATTGAAGCATTTGAAAAAGCAATTAAGTTAAATTATTTACATGTTGAATCATATATCAATCTAGCGTATTGTTATTATAAATTAAAAGATTATAAAAACTGTTATAGAATCATAAAAATAGGTAATACCTATACATCATCAACTAAGCTTCAATCAATTGAAAATAAATTAATCAAAGTAGTAATTTATGGAGGATAAAAGATGAAACTTTCAAAATTGAAAAAGGGGGATACAGTTTCTTTAATAGCCCCAGCAGGTGCAGTTTTTAACGAAGAATATATACAGAAATCAAAATATAAACTCGAAAAAATGGGATATGTTGTTAAATTAGGTACACATGTTTATAGTAAATATGGTTATTTAGCAGGTACAGACGAGGAAAGGTTAGCGGACCTTCACAATGCTTTTGTAGATAAAGAAGTAAAAGCTATTTTTTGCCTAAGAGGAGGATATGGTACAATAAGGCTACTTTCAAAAATCAATAATGAAGTTATTAATTGCAATCCTAAAATTTTTGTAGGGTATAGCGATATTACCTCTTTACATTCATATATATCTAAATTTAAATTTCCTTTATTTCATGGTCCTATGTTTAACCTAGATTTAAATAAAAACCAAGATAATTACAATCTTATGTTTAACTTTTTAGAAGGCAATATTAAAGAACTAAATTACAATTTAATTTCTCTTCGTAATGGTAATATAGAAGGTGAAATAGTTGGTGGTAATCTTGCTGTACTATGCTCACTTATTGGTAGCAAATATTTATATGATTTTAAAGATAAAATCCTTTTTATAGAGGAAATCAATGAAGAGCCTTATAAGATTGATCGATTTATTCAACAGTTATATTTATCAGATATTTTTAGTGTAATTAAAGGAATAATTTTAGGCGAATTTACAAATTGTTTACCAGAAGATGAAAGGAGAAGTCTGAAACTAGATGATGTCTTCAAATTACTAATTGATTTAACAGATGTACCTATTTTCACAGGACTTAAATGTGGTCATGGTTACATAAATAATATATT
>JAOAFH010000014.1 GCA_026416355.1 Clostridiales bacterium
TGCTACACGGACTATTAAATCATTATATTCATCTGGATTTTTTTGAGCATCAAGTAATATATTTTTGTCTATAACATTAGGACCAAGAATACTTAGAACAGAAACTGCAGGGCTTGTTGCAGCATCTATTATTTTATATGAATTAGATGATTTAGGAGGAATAGAATGAAAAAAGTAGCATTCTATACATTAGGATGTAGAGTTAATCAGTATGAAACTGAGGCTATGTCTGAGCAGTTTGAAAAACATGGTTATGAAATTGTAAATTTTGACGAAGAAGCAGATGTGTATGTTATTAATACCTGTACTGTAACAAGTATAGGAGATAAAAAATCGAGACAAATGATAAGAAGAGCCAAAAAGCTTAATGAAAATTCAGTAGTTATAGCAGTAGGATGTTATTCACAAGTTGCACCTGAAGAAGTATCAAAAATAGAAGATG
This sequence comes from Clostridiales bacterium, assembly GCA_026416355.1. Classification (GTDB taxonomy): domain Bacteria; phylum Bacillota; class Clostridia; order Clostridiales; family Caloramatoraceae; genus Thermobrachium. The sequence continues at coordinate 443 of JAOAFH010000014.1, forward strand.
TCGATATTATAATTGGAACAGATAATAAAAGTAAAATATTAGAGTATATAGATGAATTTAAAAATACTAGACAAAAGGTAAATAAAGTAAAAAATATAATGAGCATAAGAGAATTTGAGGATATGGAAATTGACCATTATCAAGATAAAACTAGAGCATTTTTAAAAATACAAGATGGATGTGATAGATTTTGTTCATATTGTTTAATTCCTTATGCTAGGGGACCAGTTAGAAGCAAGAAATTTGATAATATTATTACTGAAGTTAAAAAATTAGTTAAAAATGGATACAAAGAAGTTATATTGTCTGGTATCCATGTTGCATCATATGGTAAAGATTTAGGTAATGTAACATTAGTTGATGTGATAGAAGAACTAAACAAAATTGATAATCTTGAAAGAATTAGAATAGGATCTGTTGAACCATCATTTTTTACAGAAGAAAACATTAAAAGACTATCATCATATAAAAAACTATGTGAACATTTTCATCTATCTTTACAAAGTGGATGTGATGAAACATTGAAGCGAATGAATAGAAGATATACAACCAGTGAGTATAAAACAGCTGTTGATAATATAAGAAAATACTTTGATGACGTTTCAATTACCACTGATATCATTGTTGGCTTTCCTGGGGAAACAGATGAGGAATTTAATAAAACCTATGATTTCTTAAAAGATATAAGACTAACAAAATTACATGTATTTAAATATAGCCCTAGAAAAGGTACAAAAGCAGCTGAATTAAAAGAAACAGTTAGTGATAAAGAAAAAGAATCTAGAAGCAAAATATTAATAAGTTTGAGTGATGAGTGTGAAAAAGAATTTATGAATAAGTTTTTAGGAAGAACAGTTGATGTTTTAATAGAAGAAAAGAGAAAAGAAGATTACATTGGTTATTCAAGAAATTATTTAAAAGTAGCTGTTAAAAGTGACAAAAACATTGAAGGTGAAATTACAAATATTAATTTAAAAGAAATCCAAGGTGACATTTTAATAGGTGAGATGGTATAATATGTATATATTATGATTTGGGAGGTGAAAAAATGGACTGTATATTTTGTAAAATTATAAATGGAGAAATCCCTTGTACAAAGGTATATGAAGATGAAAATGTACTTGCCTTTAAGGACATTAATCCAGTTGCACCAGTACATATTTTAATAATTCCCAAAACTCATGTTGAATCAGCTTATATGGTTGATACAACAAGTAACATTTTAAATAAAATTTTTGAAGCTATAAAAATAATAGCAAATGAACAAGGGCTACAAGAAAATGGATTTAGAATTGTTACTAATATTGGTGAATCAGCCGGCCAAACAGTTAAACATTTACATTTTCATCTTTTAGGTGGTAGAGATTTTAATTGGCCACCAGGTTGATTCAAAAATTAACAAAAATAATATATTTTATTGACAATATTTACACTCATAATATATAATATAATATGTCCTTGATAGTCAACTTTCTTCATGGCATAACTATAATAACGTATGTAATATGCTAAGCGGAGGGAGGGATAACGGTGTCAGAAATCAGAGTTGGCGAAAACGAATCACTAGACAGTGCATTAAGAAGGTTTAAAAAGAAATGTGCTATGGCTGGTGTTCTTTCAGAAATTAGAAAAAGAGAACATTATGAAAAGCCAAGCGTAAAGCGTAAGAAAAAGTCACAAGCTGCAAGAAAGAGAAAGTTTAAATAATGAAAGAAGGGTGAATATGTCACTCAAGGATAGATTGCAGGAAGATTGGAAAGCTGCCATGAAAAACAAAGATAAGTTCAGAGCTAATGTATTAAATATGGCAAAGGCAGCAATATTGCATGCGGAAAAGTCAGATGGAAGTACATTAGACGATGAACAAGTTATATCTATACTTACTAAAGAAGTAAAACAAAGAAGAGATTCACTAATTGAGTTTGAAAAAGGGAACAGGCAGGATCTTATTGATCAAACAAATAAAGAGATAGAGATTTTGCTTGAGTACCTTCCTCAGCAGCTTACAGAAGAAGAAATATCAGAAATAGTAAAAGATGCCGTGAATGAAGTGCAAGCTACTTCTATCAAGGATATGGGAAAAGTAATGGCGGTATTAATGCCAAAAGTGAAGGGCAGAGCAGATGGAAAGCTTGTAAATCAAATTGTAAAGCAATATCTGCAATAATATATAGAGGTTAACAGAAATGTTAACCTCTTTATTTTTGCTTTAATAAAATTGCTTATTTAAGCATATTAATTAAATAAGTAATTTTGGAAGTGGTGAATATGAAAAAGAAAATAAGAAATAAAATTAGTGATACACTTGATTTACCAAAAGAAGTAATTGTGAATGTACCAAGTATAAGTTTGATAGGTGACAATGAAATAGAAATTGAAAATCACAAAGGTATCATTGAATATAGTTTAGATATAGTTAGATTAAATAGTAGTATAGGAGTTATTTTAATTAAAGGTAATAATTTTTTAATAAGAGAAATAAGCGAAGATGCCATAAAACTTATTGGTAACTTTAAATCATTGGAGATTATTAAGTAATTAGTATGGAGGTTTCTATGGGTAGGGGGTATGATTATTTTGAAGGTTATGTAGTTGTTGAATTAAAAGCCATAAATCCAGAAAAATTTTTAAATTTAGCAACAAAAAATGGAATTAAAGTTTGGGACGTTATAAGATTAGATTATACAACTATTGAATTTAAAACAAATGTGGAGGATTTTAAAAAGTTAAAATATACATCAAAAAAAGTTAGAGCTAAGATAAAAATTAAAAGTAAAAAAGGCTCTGTATTTTTTATGTATAAACTTCTTAGAAGAAAATTATTTATTGTGGGAATTATTTTATTTTTGGGAATCATATATTTTTTATCAAATTTAGTTTGGATTATTAATATTTATGGAAATAAAAAAATAACTAATGAAAAAATACAAAAAACCTTATATAATAAAGGTGTAAAAATTGGTAGTAAAAAGTCAAATTTAAATCTAAGACAGCTAGAAGATGCAATTAAAAAAGAACTAAGCGAAGTTTCTATTATTAACATGTCATTTGACGGAGTAAAACTAAATGTTGAGATCGTTGAAAGAACAATGCCACCTAGCATTACTACATATGAACAACCAAGTGATATAATAGCGCAAAAGGATGGAATTATAACAAAAATATTTTGTTATAAGGGCACACCATTAATTAAAGAAGGTGATTATGTTAAAAATGGTCAAGTTTTGATATCAGGTGATGTTATAATTTTAAATCGAGAAAATGGTCAACCAGAGACTGTAAAAATTGCACGTGCGTTAGGTAGTGTATATGCAAAGGTATGGTATGAGAATACACAAGAAATCATACTTAATGAGACTAAAAGACAGCAGACAGGGAAAATAGTTAATAATACCTATTATGTAATTAATGGAAAGAAAATTTATACCAATAAACATGATGTAAATTTTAAAATTTATGATAAAATAGAAAATAAGGAAAGAGTTAAATTACAAAACTATGAATTACCAATAGAAAAAGTTGAAGAATATTATTATGAAGTAGTTGAAATAAAACAAAATTATACTGTTAATGAAGCAGTTGAAATAGCTAAAAGAAATGCTGAAAATGAATTATTAAAACAGATACCAAATAATACTAAAATATTAGATAAAAAAATTGAAAAAATTATAGAAAAAAATAAAGTAAAAATAAGGTTATTATATATAACAGAAGAACAAATTTCTATGGAAAAAATGAGATAGTAGGAGGTTAATAATGGAAAAAGAAGCTAAAATAGAAATTGACAATCTAGAACACCTTTCTAATCTTTTTGGAAATTTTGATGAAAATATAAAAATTATTGAACAAACATTTAATGTATTCATTGTTAATAGGGACAATGAAATAAAAATAAGTGGTTTAGGAGAAGTTGAACTAGCTTCAAAAACAATAATAAAACTTTTAGAAATTGCAAAACGTAATGAACTAATAAACAAGCAAACAGTAAACTATATTATTAGTTTAGTTTTAGAGGATAGTGAAAACAAAGTCAATGAAATTTTAGATGGAGTTTTATTGACTACTGCAAAGGGTAAACAGGTTAAATGTAAGACATTAGGTCAAAAATTGTATGTAGATTCAATTAAGAAAAATGAGGTTGTTTTTGGGATTGGACCTGCTGGTACAGGAAAAACATATTTAGCGATAGCAATGGCAGTTAAGTTTTTAAGAGACAAAAAGGTGAATAGAATTGTTTTAACAAGACCAGCAGTTGAAGCAGGAGAAAGATTGGGGTTTTTACCAGGAGATTTACAAGAAAAGATAAATCCATATCTTAGACCTCTTTATGATGCACTTTTTGATATCTTAGGAGTAGAGAATTTTAACAAATATATGGAATCAGGTATTATAGAAGTTGCACCTCTTGCTTATATGAGGGGGAGAACATTAGATGATTGTTTTATTATATTAGATGAAGCTCAAAATACTACTCCTGAACAAATGAAAATGTTTTTAACTAGATTTGGATATGGTTCGAGAATCGTAGTGACAGGTGATTTAACTCAGATCGATTTAGGACAAGGAAAAGTGTCTGGCTTAAAACAAGTAACTAAAATATTAAAAAACATACCTGGTATTGATTTTGTATATTTTAATGAAAAAGATGTAGTAAGACATAAATTGGTGTCAGAGATAATAAAAGCCTATAATAAATACGAAGAAGAAAATGAAAATAGGTGATAAAAATGAAATACAAAAGAAGCAAAATAGAAGATTATTTTAGCGATAGAATTAAAAAACTATTTATTTTTATAATCACATATATAATTTTATTTGGTATATGTTCAATTAGTATTATACCAAAAAAATATTCATTAAAAGAAGGAGATATTGCTCCTATTGATATTAAAGCACCAAGAGATTTTGAAGATGAAGAAGCAACTTTTCAAAAGATAAATAAAGCAATTAGTGAAATAATGCCTAAATATAATAAAGATATGAATATACAAAAGGAATCAGTTCAAGACGTTGAAGAATTAATTAATTTAATTAAAAGTGAAAAAAAATTAACTAAGGAAGAAAATGAAAAAATAGTATACATTAAAAGTTCAACAAAAATTAAAATTAGTGAAGAAGATATTAAACAGCTAATTAAATTAAATGATCAAGATTTAGATAATTTATCAGAATTTATCTCATTTACATTAACAAAAGTATTATCTCAAGATATTAGGGAAGATAATTTAGATGATTTAAAAAAGGCACAGCAAGATTTAGATTTTTATATAAAATCATCGACATTATCAAAAGGTATGAAGGATTTGGCATATACAATAAGTTTTGCATTGATTAAACCTAATATGTTCTATGATGAACAAAAGACAGAAGAATTAAAACAACAAGTTAGAAAACAAATTGAACCTATAATCATTAAGAAAAATCAAAATATAATTTTAAAAGGTGAAGTGGTAAATGCTCATCATTTGTATTTAATGTCTAAGGCAGGTATACTAGAACAAAATAAAAAATATGATTTAATTATTTATTCAGGTGTGTCAATTTTAGTTTTTTTAACTATTGTCATATTATTATTATTAATTAATCAAATTAATAGAGAATTGCTAAAATCCATAAACAACGATATTATTTTATCTATATTATTAATATTAACAGCAATTTTGATTTTTTCTCTAAAATTAATTTCTCCTTATTTAATTCCAGCAAGCTTTCTTGCTGTTTTAAGTACACTTATATTTGGTACATCTATCGGTTTACGAATATCTTTAGTAAATACACTTTTGGTTATATGTATAACTAATTTTAATATTGAAATTGCAATAATGTATATTGTTTCTAGTATAATGGGAGCATATTTTACTACAAAAATAAATGAAAGAAACAATATACTTTTTGGTGGTTTAATAACTGGATTTATTAATTTTTTAGTTGTATATGCAATTAAGCTACTTAATAATACAATAAACTTACAAACATTAACTTATAGTTTAATAGTTTTGTTAAGTGGATTGATTTCGGCAATATTATCTATTGGTGTTTTACCTTTCTTTGAACAAGTATTTGACATTTTAACTCCAGTAAAATTATTAGAGTTATCTAATCCTAATCAAGTTCTATTAAAAAAATTATTATTTGAAGCACCAGGTACATATCATCACAGTATTCTTGTTGGCAATCTTGCTGAAGCTGCTTCAAATGAGATAGGTGCAAATGCATTACTTGCTAGAGTAGGTTCATATTATCATGATATTGGAAAAATAAAAAGACCTTACTTTTTTAAAGAAAATCAAATTACCAATGATAACCCACATGATAAAGTAACACCAAAACTTAGTGTATCTATAATAACTTCACATATTAAGGATGGTATTGAATTAGCAGAAAAACATAAACTACCAAGAGAAATAAAGGATATAATTCAGCAGCATCATGGTACTACATTGGTAAAATATTTTTATGTTCAGGCAATTAATGGTGGACAAGAAGAAGTAATAGAGGAAAATTTTAGGTATGATGGACCTAAGCCTAATACTAAGGAATCTGCTATTATAATGTTAGCAGATAGTGTTGAAGCAGCAGTGAGATCACTTAACAATCCAACAGTAGAAGACATAACAAATGCTGTGGATAAAATAATCTATGATAAATTGTTTGACAAACAATTGAGTGATGCTCCTCTAACCTTTAATGATATTGAAAAAGTTAAAGATGCATTTATAAAAGTTTTAATGGGTATATTTCATACAAGGATTGAATATCCTGAAATAGAAAAGGAGGATAACAAATGATCGAAGTAGACAACAGACAAAATAAATTTGAAATAACACAAGATTTAATAAATTTAATCGAGAAAACAATAGATGAATCACTAAAGTTTGAAAAATTTAATCTAAATTATGAAATAAGTGTAGTACTAACTGATAATGAAGAAATTCGTCAAATTAATAAACTATATAGAGGTATAGACAGAGATACAGATGTTTTGTCATTTCCAATGTTAGAATATGATGAAGGATATGAAGAAGATGGGGATATTGAAGTTGATTTTGAGGATTTAAACCCTGAAACAGGTGGTGTAGTATTAGGAGACATTGTTGTTTCGCTTGAAAAAGCAAGACAACAAGCTGAAGAGTATGGTCATTCTTTTGAAAGAGAATTATCCTTCTTAATTGTTCATAGTGTCCTACATCTATTAGGTTATGATCATGAAAATGATTCGGATAGAGCAATCATGAGAGAAAAAGAGGAAAATATATTAAGTAATTTAGGACAAACAAGGTAAGGTGAAAGCATGAAACTAAAAAAAATATCTGATAGTTTCAATTATGCTATTGAGGGAATAATTTATACAATTAAGACTCAAAGAAATATGAAAATACACATGATTGCTGCAATTTTAGTTCTATTTTTAAGTTTGTTTTTTGACTTTTCAAAACTAGAGATATTAATTTTATTTTTTACTATTACATTAGTTGTTGTTTTAGAAATGATTAATACCGCTATAGAAGCTACAATAGATGTAACAGCAAATTATTATCATCCATTAGCTAAAATTGCAAAAAATGTAGCTGCAGGTGCTGTTTTAGTATCAGCAACTAATGCTCTAGTTGTTGGTTACTTGCTTTTTTTTGATAGATTAAAGCCAATATCTAATACGGTTTTATTTAAAATCAAGCAATCAGATATTACGGTTGTTTTTATATGTATAATATTAGTTGTTATTGCAACAGTAGTAATTAAAGCAATATATGGAGAAGGAACACCTGTAAAAGGCGGAATGCCAAGTGGACATAGTGCGATAGCCTTTGCCGCAGCAACAGCAGTATCATTATTTATACAAGACTTATTGGTAATAACCTTAGTTTATTTTTTAGCTTTTTTAGTAGCACAAAGTAGAGTGGAAGGAAAAATACATTCACTATATGAAACTATTGTCGGTGCTTTACTAGGTATATTAATTACTATTTTTATATTTAAGTTGTTATCATGATATAAAAACTTTTTATAAAAATATAATTTTTTTATAGGCTGTCTCATATAAACAATCACAGAAATTGTGGTTTGTATTTGAGTCAGCCTATATTTATAATTTAACTGAGCAATATAGATAATTATAATATTACTCTAATTATAGAAATTTTTGATTCATTGTATCATTAAATGCAACAGGCAAAAAATATTTAAACCATAGTGAAAATCATGTATGATATAGGTGACAAATCCAAACATACAGGAGGTTTTCACTATGGTCTATAAGAATGATTATAATACACCTGTACGTTCTTTTAAACACCTAAAACTTTATGAACGAGGAGAAATTTTTGCCTTACTTAAAGAAGGCAAAAGTATTCGCTATATAGCTAAAAAATTAGGACGAAGTCCAAGTACTATTAGCCGTGAAATAAAGCGTGGCACTACATTGCAGCTTAAGAGTGATTTATCCTCTTATTCAGCCTATTTCCCTGAAACCGGCCAGGCTGTTTATGAAAATCACCGCTCAAATTGCGGAGCAAAAATTAAATTAGCCCAAGCTGAAGAGTTTATTAGGTTTGCAGAAGAACATATTCTTAAAAATAATTGGTCTGTTGATACTGTGGTTGGTTATTGTAAAATTGATCCTTATTGGAAAGATAAATATATTGTTTCCACTAAGACACTTTATAACTATATTGATAAAGGATTTTTGTCTGTACGAAATATAAATTTACCCTTAAAAATACGTTTAAAACCTAAGAAGAAAAGAATTAAAGAAAACAAACGTATTTTAGGTAAAAGTATTGATTTAAGACCTGAAAAAATTAATTCCCGTGAGGAATTTGGTCATTGGGAAATAGATACTATTATTGGCAAAAAATCAAATGATAATGCTCTTTTAACTTTAACAGAACGCAAATCACGTTATGAAATTATAATACCTTTAGATAATAAAGATGCTAATTCTGTTAGTAACTCTATAAAAAAGCTTATAAAAATGTTTAAAGATGATTTTAAAAAGGCATTTAAGAGCATTACATCAGATAATGGAGTTGAATTTAGTAATTTACAATCTATTCTTAACAAATATGGTATAGAGGTATATTATACTCATCCTTATTCTTCTTTTGAAAGAGGAACTAATGAACGACATAATGGTCTTATACGTCGTTTTATACCTAAGGGCAAGAGTATAAAAGATATTTCTCTTGATACAATTCAAAGAATCCAAAACTGGATGAATACATTACCACGCAAATTACTAAATTATAAAACTCCAGAAAAATTATTTTATGAGGAATTATCAAAAATAGCTTAAACCCATATTATGAGTATTTTAGATGCCACTTGTGGTATGTCAAGGGTAAAGCTACGCCTGCTACGCAGCCCTTGACATACCCCTGCGTGGCATCTGCATTGATATTAAGATGGGTTTAAGACTATCTTTGACTATTATTAGTCACTATATCTCATGATTTTTAACTATGGTGTTGCATTTATTAGATTACTCTAAATCCTCACCATTAGTTTCTATAACCTTTTTGTACCAATAAAAAGATTTTTTCTTATATCTTTTCAATGTACCATTTCCTTCATTATCTTTATCTACATAAATAAATCCATATCGCTTTTTCATTTCACCAGTTGATGCACTAACTAAATCTATACATCCCCAAACAGTATATCCTATTATTTCAACGCCATCTTCATTAATAGCATCCTTCATAGCTTTTATATGTTCTTTTAAATAATTTATACGATAATCATCGTTTATATTACCATTTTCATCTATGATATCCTTTGCACCTAACCCATTTTCTACAACAAACAATGGCTTTTGGTAACGGTCATATAAACTATTCAATGTAATCCTAAAACCTAATGGATCTATTTGCCATCCCCATTCACTTATTTGCAAATATGGATTTCTTAATGTAGGAAATATATTTCCCTCTGTTAACTTACTTATATTAGGATCTGAACTTATAAGTTGGCTATTATAATAGGACAAAGCTATAAAATCTACTGTATTTTCTTTTAAAAGTTTTATATCTTCTTTTTCCATATCTGGCATTAATCCTTTTCTTTTCATTTCTTTTAAAGCATAATTAGGGTAATATCCTCTTGCTTGCACATCCACAAAAAAATAACCTTCTCTATCATTTTTATAAGCTTCCCAAAAATCTTTTGGGTTACAAGTATAAGGATATGTAACCCCTGCTGCAATCATACACCCAACTTTATTATTTTTATCCGTTTCGTGAGCAATCTTAGTTGCAATAGCACTAGCAACTAATTCATGATGAATTGCCTGATATTTAACTTTTTCAAAATCTTCATCTTCTTCTTTTAATAAACCTGCTGCTAAAAATGGTAAATGTAAAATCATATTTATTTCATTAAATGTTATCCAGTAATTAACTAGTCCTTTATATCGTGTAAATAATACTTTACATAATCTTTGATAAAAATCTATGAGTTTTCTATTTTTCCACCCTCCATATTCTTTAATAAGATGAATAGGGCAATCAAAATGTGTAATCGTAACTAAAGGCTCTATTCCATATTTCTTACATTCTTTAAATACATTTTCATAAAATTGTAACCCTGCCTCATTAGGCTCTTTTTCATCTCCTTTAGGAAAAATACGGCTCCAAGCTATACTCATACGATAAACCTTAAATCCCATTTCTGCAAATAGAGCAATATCCTCTTTGTATCTATGATACATATCAATAGCTTCTTTAGCAGGATAATAATATTTGTTATCAAAATCTAACATCTTCATGGTTCCATTCATAACTGAAAATCTTTTTTCACCAAAGGGTATTACATCAACATTAGCAATACCTCTTCCTCCTTCATTATACCCACCTTCACACTGATTAGCAGCCGTAGCTCCTCCCCATAAAAAATTACTTGGAAATATATCATCCATATTATTCTCCTCCTTTTAAAGCAAAACAGTAATTAAATCATTACCATTATTTGATAATCCATTCTCTATAACATCAAAGTATTTATCATAATTAGTAATTACTACAGGAGTTATCGTAGAATAACCTTCTTCTTCTATTTTTTCAATATCAAAAGTTAAAAGTTCATCTCCTACATCAACAGCATCGCCCTGATTTATTTTAGGATAAAAATACTTCCCTTGTAAATTAACTGTATCTATACCTACATGAATTAAAATTTCTACTCCTTTATCACTAGTTATACCTATAGCATGATGCGTTGGGAACAAAGTTGTTACTATTCCCTTTACAGGAGATTTAACAGAACCCTTGCAAGGTTTTATAGCCAAACCTTTTCCTATTGCGCCCTGGGCAAAAGCATCATCAGGCACCTCACTTAAGCTAATTATTTCTCCTTCAATAGGTATTTTTAATACTTCTACTTCTTTATTAATTTTTTCTGATATTTTATTTTTATCTCTTAAGTTTTCTTTGTTTTCATGCTCATCTTTGAATAATAGTAACGTTAAAACAAAAGCTATTACCATAGCCATTACTGCTCCAACTGCTCCAACAACAACACTATCCATGTTTTTAGTTACAGGATCTATCATAGCTGGAAATTCAAATATTCCTAATCCACCCATTATATATTCTTTTAAATTTGCATATCCATAATATGCACCAGCTATACCTGAAGCAATACAACTTATTATAAATGTCTTCTTAAATGGCAATAATATTCCATATATAGCTGGTTCTGTTATACCAAAAATTCCAGAAATAGCTGAAGGTATACATAAACTCTTAAGTTTTTTATCCTTTGTTTTTAGCATTATAGCAATAACAACTGCTGTTGTAGCAAAAGTTGTACCAAAAAAAGGCATCATAACATTATCATATCCTAGAGTTGATATATTATTTATATAAACAGGAATAAATCCCCAGTGTATTCCAAATATAACTAATATTTGCCATGTAAATCCTACTACTGCTCCTGCAATTATAGGTGAAAAGCCTCGAACAGCTATTATGCCGTTAGTTACTATTATAGAAGCATAAGTAGCTAAAGGTCCTACAACTATAAAACCTAAAACTAATGAAAACAATAAAGTTAACATTGGCACAAAGAAAAACTTAACCACCTCTGGCACTATTTTTTCAAATAGATTTTGAAATTTAGCTGCAACAAAACATATTAAAATTACTGGTATTACCGTTGATGTATAATTCATAGAAATAATAGGTATACCAAGAAACTCTAAATATACTGGAGATGCAAAGCTTGTCCCTTTAAACAATGTATATAAAGGTTTTAAACTTGTTGATAACGTTCCCTCTTGAATAGATGGATAACACAAAGCTATTCCAATTATTAACCCCACAAAGGGCTTAAGACCAAATTTCTTTGCAGATGTATATCCTAAAATAACAGGTAAATACATAAACATCGCATCGCCTATTGCATTTAAAATCATATAAGTTCCACTATCTGATGATACCCAACCTATTGCATTAAATAAAGCTAAAAAACCTTTTATCATTCCTGCTGCTGTCAAAACCCCTAAAATAGGCTGAAAAATACCTGAAATAATATCAATAGCTTTATCCCAAAAATTTTTTGACTTTTTATCCATATTTTTAATTTCACTTTCAAAAGAAATTTGTGCAATATTACAAACATCCTCATAAACCTCAGATACATGATTCCCTATAACAACTTGATATTGTCCTGCAGATTTTAATACAGTAACAATCCCATCCATGTTTTTTAATACATCATCATTAGCTTTTGATTCATCTTTTAAATTAAAACGCAATCTTGTAACACAGTGAGTTAAACCTTGAATATTTTCCTTACCTCCAACATTTTTTACAATATCCTTTGCTAATTTTTCATATTTTCCCATTTTTATAACCTCCATCATTAATTTAAATCTGTTATTTAACAGATTTTATCTTATATGAAGGTTTGGCCAACTTAATGTAACCATCCAATAAATAATAAATAATAAATTTTTAATATCGCTTTTTATCCCCCCTTTGTATTTTTATTATTTGAGCAAATTGCACAATTAAAATTTATTTAAATAAAATATTTATCCACAGAATATTAAATAAATACAACGTAAAAAAATAACAAACATTATAAAACTCCTATTTTTAAGCGTACTTTAATAAACCACAAAAACTAATTGTGATTTAATGTAAAAACTATATTAAACTTCCATTAAGCACTTGTGGATAATGTGTTTAATCTATTTACAGCTATTGTACCAGCAACTAAT
>JAOAFH010000066.1 GCA_026416355.1 Clostridiales bacterium
CAGCTCTATTTATTCTTAGACCTGAAGATAGTTTTTCCATTGATTTTCCTGCGTTAACTGTGTTCATTCCTAGATTTCTGTGTGCATTTAATGCATTAAGATTGTGATTGATTATCATTTTACATTCCTCCTTGAATTTTAGTGGGGCGCCCTTGTCCGCATTTTTTTATTTAAGCCATTTTGGCTTATTAGCTTTTTAATATTGTCCTGATCAGGTTTTTTATTTTCTACTTTAATTTTCGTAAGGTTTTTATTAAACTTTAGACCTTTTTAAAAAATTTTTTATTTTTTTATCTAAAGTTTTTATTTTAACCTTGTACTATATATTTCGATTCATTTTTCAAAAGCTTTATACTAATTTTAAAAGAATATAATGGGTATTACACAACATTATTCCATGCATGTCAGCATAATGGGCTGTCGCAAATAGCGACAGCCCATTATAAAACCTCTTTATCCTCCCCCAACAGGTGGGAATATGGCAACTATATCTCCATCATTAAGTTCAGTTTCAAAATCTGCATCCTGTCCATTTATTAAAAGTATCTTTACATCTCCCCTATCGATGTTTAGCATCTCAATTACATCTTTTATTTTAGTTTTTTCATTTAATTCATATACTTTATCCTTATCTCTGCCATTTCTTAATGTAGCAAATAGTTTTACTCTAACCTTCATATAACCATTCCTTATATATTTTTTAGTCCTAGTGCCTCTAGTTTTTCCTTTGTTGGTATTCCATTTTCATCCCATCCACGAACTTCGTAATATTTTGGAAGAAGTTCAGATAGTCTATGAACATGCCCCTTAGATGGTCCTTCTGGAATTGCATCTTCTAATAGTCTCTTTGGAAGAGTATCCTCCTCTGGTTTTATTCCTGCATCTAAATTAAACATTCTTTCTAAGTTGTATATCCTATCCCCTGCCTCAAGCAATTCATCTGATGTTAAGTTAAATCCACAAACTAAATTAAGCATTTCTGCATAGTCTGCTGCTCCAAGTGCAAATGAAGTAAATAGGCAAAGTCCTAGTGAATCAATTGCTGCTGTTAGGTCTTGGAATACCTTAACCCATTCTGCCTTTCCTTCTAATGTATGTCTGTCTAGTTTTTCTGGAAGACCTAATATTTCTGGTGAAATCATGTATCCTCTAACGTGACATCCACCTCTATTTGATGTTGCATATTGCAATCCATGTCCTTGAATTGCTCTAGGATCATATGCTGGAAGTTCTTGCTTTTTAACAGACATTGAAAGTTCAGGAACTCCATACATTTCGCATAGTCTATATGAACCTTCTGCTAGTTTGTCTCCAAAACCTTCACGTTTACCCATTTTCTTTGTCCACTCAACCATTGCATCTTTATCACCAAATTTTAATGATAGTCCATCTAATTCATCATCCTTAACAAGTCCCTTTTGATATAGTTCCATTGCAGCTGCAATTGTAGCACCAGCTGAAATTGTGTCAAGTCCATATTCATTACAATAGTGGTTTGCCAAGAATATTGATTGTATGTCATCTACTCCACAGTCTGAACCAAATGCCCATAAGGTTTCATATTCTGGTCCACCTGCCTCCATATTTAGGGCTTCAATTTTAACCCATCTTCCGCAAGCAATTGGACATGCATAGCATGGATTCTTTCTAACTAGGTATTTATCAGTCATTGTTTCACCACTTATATTATCTGCCTTTTCAAAATATGCTTCTTGGAAGTTATTTGTTGGGAAAACACCATTTTCATTTATAATATTAACTAAAACTGCTGTACCATATGTTGGTAGGCCCTGTCCAGTAACTCCATTGTCCTTAATTTTCTTCATCTTATCTTGAAGAGATGCCTTTAATCCATCTTTGTCATATATATCAACCTTTGTTGTTCCCTTTGCAACAATTGCCTTCAAGTTTTTAGAACCCATTACAGCCCCAACACCTGAACGACCTGCTGCTCTGTCGTAGTCATTTATTATTGCAGCAATCTTTGAAAGCTTTTCTCCTGCAGGTCCAATACACATTATTCTTGATTTTTCTGGTGATACCTTTTTAAGTTCATCGGTAGTTTCAGATACAACCTTACCCCAAAGATGTGTTGCATCCTTTATTTCAACCTTATCATCCTCAATTGATAGATATACTGGTTTTTCAGCCTTTCCTTCAACTATAATTCCATCATATCCTGCATTTTTAAGCTCTGCACCAAAAAATCCACCTGAGTTTGAACATGCAATTGTTCCTGTTAGTGGTGATTTAGTTATAACCATGTATCTTCCACCTGTTGGGGTTTGTGTTCCTGATAGTGGACCTGTCATAACAATAAGTTTATTCTTTTCATCAAATGCATCAACATTAGGTCCCACTTCATCATAATATATTTTTGTTCCAAGACCTCTACCACCAATATACTTTTTAGCAAGCTCTAAATTTAATGGCTCCTTTTTAATTTCTCCTGTTGTTAAATTAACCCTAAGTAATGTACCTCTAAAACCAAACATAAAAAATCCTCCCTTCATAATCAAGTAAACTTTTGGTTTACTTAATTATAAAAGCAAGGATTATGCCAATTTTATAACTCTATTTTTAGGGATGATGTGTTCTATTATAGTTCAAACTTTTGTATAACAGCTGTTCCAAAATAGAACTTTGCACCATTTTAGAACACTATTCTACTTCAATATTATATTCTATTATCTTTCTGTAAAGTGTGTTTCTTCCTATCCCAAGGGCCTTTGCTGCCTTTGTTATGTTGTTGCTGTAATGTTTTAGGGTGTTTTCAATATGCCTTTTTTCTACTTCATCTAATTTAAGAGGGATAAATTTATGATTTTCTTGTTTTAAATCTTTTATGTCTTTATCTCCATTTGGAATGTATCCTAGATTTAAAATATATTCAACATAGTTTTCAAGTTCTCTAATATTGCCTGGCCATTCGTAGTTAATCAGTCTATTTAGGTCTTCTTCATCTATATTAACAGGTTTTTTATTTAATTTTCTTGATAACCTATCCATAAAATATTTTATTAAATATGGTATGTCATCTCTTCTTTCCCTAAGGGGCATTAGGTAGAGTGGAAGGACATTTAGCCTGTAATAAAGGTCATTTCTAAATTTGCCCTCCTCAACAAGCTTCTTTAGATCTTTGTTTGTGGCTGCAACTATTCTTACATCAACAGGTATTTGATTTGTTCCACCTATTTTTATAATTACACCCTCTTCAATTACCCTAAGAAGTTTAACCTGCATATCAAGTGGCATATCTCCTATTTCATCTAAAAATATTGTCCCGCCATTTGCCTGCTGAAACTTCCCAACATAGCCACCTTTTTTAGCTCCTGTAAATGCACCCTCCTCATATCCAAATAACTCTGATTCAATTAGATTACTTGGAATTGCTGCACAGTTTACTGCCACAAATGGCTTATCATATCTTTTACTATAATTATGGATAGACTGAGCAAAAACCTCTTTGCCTGTACCACTCTCCCCTAAAATTAATATAGTAGATTTACTGTCTGAAATCTTTTTGGCGTATTCAACAACATCTTTAAACCTTTGGTTTTCTCCTATTATTTTATCAAAGGAATAAATAGCCTTTGACTCAGCTACCCTGCTTAATAACCTTCTTTCTTTTTTTATATCTCTAAAAACATAAACATATTCCTTTTCCTTTGATGTATAGACAGGGTAAACACTTAAGTTATAACATAGCTTGTTTATATCCGCCTTAATATAGACTTCTTGTTCTAAAATATCCTTTTCCTTTTCAATATCTTCTTTTATTTTTTGAAAGTCAAAAAGTAAATCATCTAAATGTGTATTTTGGTTTTTTAACTTAAACATATCTTGAAATTTGCTATTAAAATAATTAATATTCCCTTCAATATCACAGGAACATATTCCTGCCTCTAGGGAATTAAATATCTTTTCCATATGCTTTTTAGACTTTTTTATTTCATCAACATATCCATCGTTTTCAATTGCTCTCTCTATTGAATATGCCGCTGCAACAACCATTCCTAATGTATGGGGATGAACATTTTCGCTGTATCCTGTTATATCAAGACATCCAATTATTTGCCCGTTTTTATCTCTAATTGGTGCAGCTGAGCATGTCCATCTGTGGTATGCAGTTATATAGTGCTCTTTTCCCGATACTTGAACTGGCCTTTTTTCATGTAATGCTGTTCCCATTGCGTTTGTTCCAATTGCATCCTCTGACATATAGGCCCCTGGAATCATATTAAGTTCAAATGCCTCTTTAAGTATTTTTTCATCTCCAACAATATTTAATATACATCCCTCTTCGTCTGTTAAAATCAAAAAGAAGTCGTATCCCTTCACAAAGTCATATAGCATATTCATGAAAGGAATAGCAGATAAAATTAATTTTCTTCTTTTTATTAATCTATCGTTTAGTTCATTTTGAGTTAAGATTCTTCTACTAAACCTTAGCTCTTTTTCTACTCCATATTCAAAACATCTTTTATGGGAAGCTTCTATATAGCTTTTATCCTTATTCACATCTATCCCACCTTATTTTGTATTTTAAATATACTTTATTACAAATATTTGCTAGAATATAACCATATAATTTTAATAAACAATTATTATGGAGGTAATTATGCGTATTTTAGTAGATGCAGATGCTTGTCCTGTTAAAGATATTATTGTAAATGTTGCCCGTGAATATAAAATTGAAGTTTTTATGTTTATGGATACTTCACATATAATAGAGGATGGCTATTCTAAAACCATTGTTGTTGGAAAGGGGCGTGATTCTGTAGATTTTGCCCTAGTAAATGAGGCTAAAAAAGGAGATATTGTTGTTACGCAGGACTATGGTGTTGCTGCAATGGTTTTATCTAAAGGTACCTATGCCATAAACCAAAACGGGCTAGTATATACCAATCAAAATATAGATTCACTGTTAATGCAAAGATACGTAAGCTTTAAAGTTAGGGAAAGTGGTGGTAAAACATCTAATCCTAAAAAAAGAACCCATTTAAATAATTTGAATTTTGAGAAAAATTTTAAGAGACTTGTTGAGCAGGCAATTAAATAAGTCCGTTATCTAATTATACCTAAAACATTATAGCCATTAACAATTACGAAGTATTGTGTATTTTTTAGAGAACCTCTATGATTTTGTTAAAATCAAGAGGTTCTAATGTTTATATCTATATACTTCTTTAATTGTTTAATGGCTTTTTCTTGCTAAAGTGGCATCCTCATCACTTATAACTTATTGTTGCTGGTTAATAGTTCCCTTCTTAAGAAGTCTAGAAGTTCCTTAGAGGACCTTTCCCTTATTCTTTGTCTATCTCCCATAAGTTTTAGCTCTTTATATGTTTTGTATCCCTTTATATAAACTCCTAAATATACTAACCCAACTGGCTTTTTAGGTGTTCCTCCACCTGGTCCTGCTATTCCTGTTGTTGATATTCCTATATCTGCACCTGAGGTTTTAGCAACTCCCTCCGCCATTTCAATTGCAGTCTGATAGCTAACTGCTCCATGTTGCTTTAGAGTTTCATCAGATACATTTAATCTTCTTTTTTTAGACTCATTGCTATATGTAACAACTCCTTCTATTAGTACATTTGATATTCCTGGATAGTTTACAAGCTTTGATGCAACAAGCCCTCCTGTACATGACTCTGCAACTGCTATCTTTAAATTGTTTTTTACTAAAAGTTCTGCAACTACTTCCTCTAAAGTCTTTTCATCCTCTGCATATATGTTTATTCCAAATATTTCTTTAAGCTTATTATAAACTGGCTCAATTAGCTTTCTTGCCTTATCTTCATCTTCTGCCTTTGCAGTAATTCTAAAATGAACTTCTCCATCCTTTGCATAAGGTGCAAGGGTTGGATTTTGTCCATTTACCAAATCCTTTACCATTTGTTCTGCCTTTGCTTCACCTATTCCCATTATCTTTAAAGTTTTTGACACTAATACAGTATTGCTCTTTTGTTTTAGATAAGGGAAAACATACTTCTTAAACATTGGCTCAAGTTCTATTGGTGGACCTGGAAGTAGTATGTATGTCTTGTTTTCAACTTCACAAATTAATCCTGGAGCTGTTCCCCACTCATTTTTAAGCACATTGGAGCCTTCTATTATATATGCTTGTTTTTTGCTGCTATCTACAATTGGTCTATTTATTTTATTAAAATATTCCTCTATATGCTTGTATGTAGCTTCATCATAAATAAGTTGCTTTTTTAGATGTTCTGCTACTGTTTCTTTTGTTAAGTCATCCTGAGTTGGACCAAGTCCCCCACTTAAAATTATAATATCAGCCCTTTGCTTTGATATCTCAAGCTGGCTTAAAAGCCTTTCTTTGTTATCACCAACAACAGCCTCAAATATATGGTCTATTCCAAGCGCTGCTAAATTTTTGGCAACAAATGCTGCATTGGTGTTTATAATGTCCCCAAGTAAAAGCTCTGTTCCTACACAAATAAGTTCTGCCTTCATATAGATCACCTCATTTACCCATAAAAAGGGTTTTAAGTTTATACTTAAATGTCATTCTTTCATTTATCTTATTTAATATTATACTCCATTTTACAGGAATACTTAAATTTAAATTTTTAAAAGTAGCCTTTATTTTCTCGTCAAAATAAGGTATGTTTTCTTTTTTAAGTGATGTTATCTCAGTTATAATTGCCTCTTCAATTTCTGAATTTTTATCCTCCCTTTGAAGAAGCCTAAATTTAGGTTCAATGTAATATAGGTAAAACACTATAAAGCTTGATAGGATATCTTTATAGTTTGGTTGGTGCCTATTTGCCTTAATGAACTCAAAATATGTCAAAACATCCTCTTCTTCATAAAACATATCAAATATGCTTTTATGGTACTCAAAATTAATTAGATATTTTATAACTTTATAAAGTATTATTGCCCTGTGTTTGATGCTTGTTTCTATTTTATATTCCCTCATGATATATTTAATATCATCAAGTAGCAATTCAAAATTATCTCCACTAAAATCATCTAAAATATATATTACATCTAAAAAGGACATATCTATATTTGTTTTTATTTCTTTCTTTGCTTTAATTTCTTTAACCTTTTCAATTAAATCCTTGTGCTCTACATAATTTTCTAATGTTATTCCAAGTTCAAATGTTTCAATTATTACTGATGCGGCATTTAAGTTTAGTATATATATTGAATTTATAACATAGTCATTAAGTAGCTTTTTTGATTCTTCAAATCTCTCTTGTTTATCTAGTGATTTAAAATATTCAATAACTATATTATCAAGATATTCTTTTGAATATTCCTCAAAATATTCCAATATATTTTGTCTATATTCACCAAAGTATTTTATTTTGTCCTCAGCTTCATCTAATCCCTTTAGATATACTTCTTGCGCAAGTTTATATATTTTTTTATCTAATATTTTTTTATATATTTTTCTTTTTATATCATCTTCATTGTCTTTGTATTTTATATATATATCATTTAAAATCGTCCTTGATCCTAGTATTTCAAACGCTTCTAATACAAAATCTAAATAAAAGTCTAAATCTAGTTCAACTACATTTAAAATATTTCCCAATATTTCTTCACATATACCCTTTATAAAGGTTTCTTTAAATCCATCAAATTTATTAAGCTTTTCAAAAGAAAAGCCTGACACGATTGCGCTTTTTATTGAAATATATAAATTTAATTTATATGCTTCATGAGTATCTATAAAATCTTCAATAAATTTAAACCATGTCTTGTCTAAGACATAAGTATAGAAATATGGTTTTTCTTTGTTTTGTTCTGAAACTTTATCATAAAGTTCAATAAGCTTGTCTAATCTATGTTCGTTTTTTAATATATTAAACAAACTTCTATAAAAGATGTTTACTATCTTATCATATACTCCCTTTTTATGCTCAACTTCTTTAAATAAAAAAGAATATAAATCATCTGCGATATCTAGTGTAATTTTGTCTGTTAAATAATCAAATGCATTTATATATGTTTCAATAAATGCCTGTCTTTCCTCTTCTTTTATATATTTTGTCATAAAGGCTATTGAAGATTTTATTTGGTTTAAGTCAGTTAACATGTTAGGAATATTAAGAAGTATAAAAAGGCTGTAGCTACCATTTAGCTCTTCATCTAAATTGCTATATTTAAAATATCCCATGAAATTCATAAAGGACTTATATATTTGTTTAGAAGTATATATTCCTGTATCTATAAACCTTGTATATTGATTGGCAGATGAAATTGCTGGTTTAAAGTTTCTTATAAAATCAAATATATATGCACCTTGTATTTGAACATCTGTATCTAAAACAAATAACCTAACTTCTCCTTTAAAATATGGATTTGTGGTAAAAGTAATGTTTTTAGAAACATTTTTGGGGAAACAATAAAAAATTGAATTTATCCACTCAAAAATATTTATATTTTTATCAACTATTAATATTTTTGAATCCTTCTTCATTAAGATGCTTACAATATCCTTTATACTTCTATCCTGCCTTTTTTTTAAAAATTCATCACCATCATGTATTGTTTTCATATTTTCTATTGTTGTTGGCAATAAATCAATGTCTTCAAGTGAATTTATGAATATATTTTGGTGAATATATTCATGTGGTGATAATTCTAATTTATCTAAAATCACTGCATGAAATATATTTTCATCCTGGTAAAACGATTTGACAAATGCATATCTATTTGAATTTAACTTAATATATGTATATGTTTCTGATATGTTAATGTTTTCATAATCAAAAAAGCTTTTAAGCTCATTTAGCTCTTCTTTGCTTATTTCATCTGAACTATATATATATCCCTTGTTTTTCGTGTATATTGCATGTTGCAGCATATAAATTCCCCCAAATTATTTTATTAATATTAATATACTACAAAAATGATAATCTAGAAAAGATATTTTGTATGATATGTTATATGTGATAAGGATGCCACTAATTAAGCAGCATCCTTAGTATCTATATCTATTTTGTTATTTGTTGTAATTACCGAAGCTATTGAAAAACCAAGTATTGCTGGTAATAACCATGCAAAACCTGCCTTTGCAAATGGAAGTCTTGATAAAATATTTTGTATTGTGCTTAAGTTTACTCCTGCTGAATTTAGCCCATCTACTAAACTTATTAAAAGTGTCACATACACCGCACCTTTATATGCATTTTTATTCTTAATGAAGTCATCAAATATATTTAATGCAATTAAAACAATAACAACTGGATATACTGTTACAAGTAGTGGAACAGCAATTTTAACTATCATCTCTACTCCAAAGTTTGAAACTACTGCACTAAATACTGTAACTAATATTACAACTGCTTTATAACTAATCTTGTTGTTAGTTAGCTTTGAGAAAAACTCTCCTGCTGTTGCAGTTAGTCCTACTGATGTAGTAAGACAAGCAAATGCTACTGCAAGTCCTAGTGCAATCTTTCCAAAGCTACCTAATAGTTGTTCTGTTATATTAATAGTTAAAATTGTTTTTGCAATATCTGTAGAGTACACTGCTGATGCAGTAGCACCTAAATACATAAGACCACCATATACTAATAAAAGACCTGATGCTGCAATTAATGCAGAAAAAACAGTTAATTTTATTTGTTCTTTTTTATTTTTATATCCTTTGGCCACAACACTTCCTATAACTATTCCTGCAAAAACTGTTGATGCTAAAGCATCCATAGTTTGATATCCTTCAGAAAATGCCCTTGAGAAAGGATTTTCAATTGCTGTAGACTGCATTTCTCCAATTGGTGAAATTATTCCTTTTGCTATTATTATAGTAAGCATTAATAACAAAATGGGAGTTAATATTTTACCTATTTTATCTATAACAGAAGAAGGATTTATCACAAAGTATAGATTAATTGCAAAGAAAACCGTTGTAGCTAGTATTGGGCTTACATTTGGGAAAAGTGGTTTTACTCCCATTTCATATGTAGTAGCTCCGGTTCTTGGAATTGCAAGAAGTGGTCCTATTGCTAACATTATTACAACACCTAATATTTTACTAAATTTAGTTCCAACCTTTGATGCAAACTTTTCAAATTCTCCATCGTTTTTTGCCATAACTATTATTCCAACAAGTGGTAGTCCAATTCCTGTTAGCAAAAATCCTATTAGTGAAACAAACCACTTATCTCCTGATAATAGTCCAATATATGGCGGAAATATCAAGTTCCCTGCCCCAAAGAACATTGCAAATAATGCAAGTCCAATTACTAAGATGTCGTTAAATTTTTTCATTGGTGTTACCTCCCTAGGTTGAATAAAATTTTGTCGAAATTTGATAAAAAAGTTGCAATTTTAATTATATTAATAATTCGAAACAATTTCAACAATAAAATAGTACTATTTTAGGCATTTATTTAATGTAATCGTTGGTATTTCTCAATTTTATATATTAAAAATTGTTAAGAACTAATTTACTTTTTAATTAGATAAAACCTGGTAAATATGGGTTTTATTTTTTAAATTCAATTGTAATATTAAATACCTAGTAGTACAAATACTATTATTGAGGTGATTAAAATGGGTTTTTATAAAGAAGATGAAAGATATTATGACGAAGAAACTTATAAAAATTACTTAGAAAAGAGAGAACAGTTTTTTAATAAAACTAAGGAAACCCTAAGAAATTTGTTTAAAA
>JAOAFH010000094.1 GCA_026416355.1 Clostridiales bacterium
ATAATATATTTAAGTGCTTCCTCTTCAAAAACCCTTGCAGAGATGCCACAACTAGAACTAATTTTTCTTGGGGTTGGCATAAGTTCAACTTTTATACCATTACCCTCAAGCAACTTTTTATACATAAATGCTGCGTTTTGAGTATGGAAAGTTACAATGTACATATCATCACTACTTTCTAATTTCTAATAATATTCCATCTAGCTCTTCTTTTTCATTTATATTGTAACCTAAGCTTTTTACAAATCTTTTTATATTTTCTCTAGCAGTTACATTATCGACTAGAACATCAATTCCATTTTTATATATTTCTAAAGCCTTTTTAGTTAATAATACTGGTTCAGGACAAGCCTTTCCCCTTGCATCAACCACATTAACCTTCAACTTTTACATCCCCCTTCACTTTAAAACTTATTTCCCTCTCAATGTTGAAGTATCCAATTAATACAACAACTATAAATCCAATTATTACAGCTATTTTACCATTAGCTGTTGGTCCTTGGGCACTTGAAGCCAATTTGAAGTTATGTGCAAATGCTGCACCAGCAGCCATTCCTAAAATAGTTATAACTGAATCAACATTTCCTTCACCTGCTAATATAAGCTGTCTCATTGGACAACCTCCAAGTAAAACTGAACCAAAGCCCGCAAGAGTCATTCCCAAGAAGTTCCATAAACCATCTGTATGAGCAATTGCTTGTCCTATAAATCCTAACTTAAAGAATCCAAATACCATATTACCAATAAGTGCTGCAACAAATATTGCAATGAATCCTGAAAGTAAATACCAGTCCTTAAATAAAATTAAATCTCTAATGCCTCCAACCATGCAAAGTCTTGTTCTTTGTGCATATGCTCCTACAACAAGTCCTACTACTAATGATAATAATATTGGTGAATGTTGTGAGCCTGGTCCTTTTGCACTCACTATCAAAAGTGCCGAACCTGAAATTAATAAAATCAGCAAAACTATATTTACTATCGGAAATATAAAACCTTCAGCCTTATTTAAATTGTATGTTCTCTTTAAAGTAAATCCCTTATTTAAGAATTGTATTCCAATATATATTCCACTAGCAAATCCTACTATACCAAATAATGCATTTAAATCTCCTCCCGCAAGGCGAAGAACCATTCTTAGTGGACAACCTAAAAACATAAGTGCACCTATCATTACAATAAATCCTAATATAAATCTAGTAAAAGGTGATGATCCTCCCCTTGTTTGAAATTCCTTTTTACCATATGACATTAAAAATGCACCTAATACAATACCTATAATTTCTGGTCTTAGATATTGAACTACCTCAGCCCTATGTAGTCCTAATGAACCAACTGTGTCTCTTATAAAGCAGGCTATACAAATACCCATATTTATTGGATTTCCAAACTTAACTAGTAAAGTTGAAAGAAATCCAACAATAAGCCCATTGATGATAATTGACCTTTTTTCTCCCATATTTATCCCCCTTTGTCAAAATGTTTTTACAAATATAGTATAAATCATGTGTTGCATAGTTGTTAAATCGATTATTTAAATAGAAGGGGCACTATTGATAGAAAAAATCAATAATGCCCTTTTATTAACTATTTGCTTTTATATATTCATCAATTGCATATGCCGCCTTTTTACCAGCTCCCATTGCTAGTATAACTGTTGCAGCACCTGTTACCGCATCTCCACCAGCATAAACTCCATCCATTGTAGTTTTTCCTGTATCCTCTTCTACTACTATACACTTCCTCTTGTTTATTTGTATTTCACTTGTTGTATAACTAATCAATGGATTAGGTATTGTTCCAATTGCCATGACTACTGTATCAAAGTTCTCTACATAATCTGAACCCTCAACTTCAATTGGTGATCTCCTTCCACTTTCATCTGCCTCTCCTAATTCCATTTTTCTTAATACCATTCCCTTAACCCATCCATTTTCATCTTGCAAAATTTCAACTGGATTAGTTAATGTATCAAATATTATTCCTTCTTCCTTTGCATGATGAAGTTCCTCTAATCTAGATGGCATCTCATCTTCTGTTCTTCTATATACAATATGCACCTCAGCTCCAAGTCTAACAGCTGTTCTTGCTGCATCCATTGCAACATTTCCTCCACCTATTACAGCAACTTTTTTACCTATCTTAATTGGTGTTTCATATTCATTTAAAAATGCTTTCATTAAGTTTGCTCTTGTTAAAAATTCATTAGCTGAATATACTCCATTGGCATTTTCACCCTTTATGCCCATAAATCTTGGAAGTCCTGCTCCTGTGCCAACAAACACAGCTTGGTAATCCTCTAGAAGTTCTTCAATTGTTATTGTTCTTCCAACTATAACATTTGTTTTTATTTCAACTCCAAGCTTAATTAAATTCTCAATTTCCTTTTTAACTACTTTATCTTTTGGTAATCTAAACTCAGGTATTCCATAGACAAGTACTCCACCTGCCTCATGGAGTGCTTCAAATATTGTAACACTATATCCTAATCTTGCAAGTGTTGAAGCACATGAAAGTCCCGCAGGCCCACTTCCAACTACCGCAACCTTCTTTCCATTTTGTTCTTTCTTTTCATATACTTCAATATTATTTTCTAGAACATAGTCTCCAACAAATCTTTCAAGCTTACCAATTGCAACTGGCTGTCCCTTAATTCCTAATATACATCCTCCTTCACACTGTGATTCTTGAGGACAAACTCTACCACAAATTGATGGAAGACTATTATAGTCAAAAACAACTTCAGCTGCCTGCTTGAAATCTTTATTTTTTATATATTCTATAAACTTTGGTATGTTAACTCCAACAGGACAATTTTGAACACATTTGGAATTTTTACAGTTTATACATCTAGAAGCTTCTAGTACTGCCTCTTCTTCATTGTATCCTAAACAAACCTCTTCAAAGTTTTTAACTCTTTCCTTTGCGTCAAGCTCTCTTACAGGAACCCTTTCCATATTTAATACCTCCATTAAAAACAGCTACAACCTTCACTATGGTGTAATCTTCTTACTTCTTCATCTCTAAACATATTTTGTCTTTTCATTGCCACATCAAAGTCAACTAAGTGCCCATCAAATTCTGGTCCGTCTACACAAGTAAATTTTGTTTCTCCACCAACAGTTACTCTACAAGCACCACACATGCCTGTTCCATCTACCATTATTGAATTTAAGCTAACTGTAGTTTTAATTCCAAGCTTTTTAGTTAGCATTGATACAAACTTCATCATAACCATAGGTCCTATTGCAACAACCTCATCATATTTTTCACCTTGATTCACAAGGCTATTTATTACATCTGTTACCCTTCCCTTTATTCCATAGCTACCATCATCGGTACATATATAAAGATTACATCCTAATTCTTTAAATTCATTTTCAAAAATAACTAATTCTTTATTTCTTGCACCCACAATAACATCTGACTTAATTCCTAGCTCATTTAGGTATTTTACCTGTGGATAAACTGGTGCTGCACCTACTCCGCCTGCTACAAATAGATATTTTTTATTCTTTAGTTCTTCAACCGTCATATGTATAAATTCTGATGGTTTACCAAGTGGACCTGCAAAATCACACAGTTTCTCTCCAACATTTAATCTAGATAACTTCATAGTTGAAGCTCCAATAGCTTGAACTACTATTGTCACAATACCCTTATTATTGTCATAATCACATATAGTAAGTGGAATTCTTTCACCCTTTTCATCTATTCTAACTATAACAAATTGGCCTGGTTTTGCTGATTTTGCTACCATCGGTGCCTTAACATCAAAGAGGTATATATTTTCAGCTAATACTTCTTTCTTAACTATCCTATACATCATTAACCGTTACAGAAAACTTATAAAACTTTATAAAGTATCTATAATACTTTGTAAAGTTTATGTTTCCTTCCTTGTTCATCGTGTCCACTTTCGGTTAAACCTACTCATGTTTTATTTGACACTCCAAAGGCTTAAATTCCCCACTAACGAATGGGTACATATCAATAGTTGCTTTTAGTGCTATGCTATTGATTTACCATAGTTTTTAAGATTTATACTTGCATTTAAGTCCCTATCTATAATGTAGCTACATTCATCACATATAAATATTCTTTCTGATAAGGATAAATTGTCTTTTATATGTCCACATTTACTACAAGTTTTGCTTGAAGGATAAAATCTATCTGCAAGTATAAACTTAATATTATTCCATGCACACTTATATTCCATCTGCCTTTTAAATTCGTGGAATAGCTGTTCTTGTATTGATTTTGATAACTTTCTATTCTTTAGCATTCCACAAGTATTTAAACTTTCCATAACTACATACTCTGGCTTGGTTCTCGCCAATGATGTAGTTATCTGATGGATATAATTATGCCTTATATTTTTAAGCCTTCTTAGTGTTTTTAGAACAAGGAGTTCTAACTTTATAATGTTTTTAGTTTTTCTGTAACGGTATTCACCTCCTTCTGTTTGAATTTTATTCATTTCATACTTTTTAGAAAGTTTTCTTTGTAATCTCTTAAGCCTTTTCTCAAGTTTTTTAACTTTATTAGATTTATTTATGTTTTTAAACTTTTGTCCTGTACTAACTACTGCTAAATCCTTTACCCCTAAATCTATACCTATTCCATCTGTTAAACTATCTTCTGTTTCTTCTTTTTCTTGTATATCTACTCCAACACTTAACCACCAATTAAGCCCATCAAATGTTACTTTGGATTAGAATATTTAATGTTTTTCCCTATGTGTATTCTATTTATTTCGGCTA
>JAOAFH010000146.1 GCA_026416355.1 Clostridiales bacterium
GTTAATTTTTTACTAACTTATGAGTTCATAAACTCGTGAGTTGGTATTTTTTTTGAATTTTCAACTTAAAACTCTTCTTTTTTTATTTACAAATCTATATTATAATAATGTTTGTTATGCTTATAAAATCTAAAGGAAAGGAAGCCAAAGATGAGTATATTAACTGTTAAAAATTTAAGCCATGGTTTTGGAGATAGGGCAATATTTGAAGATGTTTCTTTTAGACTATTAAATGGAGAACACATTGGATTAATTGGTGCAAATGGTGAAGGTAAATCAACATTTATGAACATCATTACAGGTAGACTTGAGCCTGATGAAGGTACTATTGAATGGGCAAAAAGAGCCCGTGTTGGATACCTTGACCAACATACAGTTCTTCAAAAGGGACAAACTATCCGTGACGTTTTAAAATCAGCATTCAACTATCTATTTGATCTTGAGGCTGAATATAATCAAATTTGTGAAAAGCTTGCAGAAGTTAGTCCTGAGGAAATGGAAAGTCTTCTTGAGGATATGGGAACAATTCAAGACATTTTAACACATAATGACTTTTATATAATAGATGCTAAGGTTGAGGAAATTGCAAGGGGACTTGGACTTACTGATATTGGACTTGAGCGTGATGTTCATGATTTAAGTGGTGGACAAAGAACAAAGGTTTTACTTGCAAAACTTCTTCTTGAGAAGCCAGACATACTTTTACTTGACGAGCCTACAAACTATCTTGATGAGCAACACATAGAATGGCTAAAGAAATATCTACTTGATTATGAAAATGCATTTATATTAATAAGCCACGACATACCTTTCTTAAACAGCGTTGTTAATTTAATATATCACATGGAAAACAAACAATTAACTAGATATGTCGGAAACTATGACGATTTTGTTAGGGTGTATGAAGCTAAAAAACAACAGCTAGAGGCAGCATACAAAAAGCAACAACAAGAAATTGCAGAACTTAAGGACTTTATAGCTAGAAACAAGGCAAGAGTTGCAACAAGAAATATGGCGATGTCTAGACAAAAGAAGCTTGAAAAAATGGAGATTATTGAACTTGCAAAGGAAAAACCAAAGCCAGAGTTTAACTTTAAAGAAGCTAGAACTTCCGGTAAAGTTATATTTGAAACAAGGGATTTAGTAATAGGATATGATTCACCTTTATCTAAACCACTTAATCTTAGAATGGAAAGAGGACAAAAGATTGCTTTAATTGGAGCAAACGGTCTTGGAAAAACAACTCTTTTAAGAAGTATATTGGGAGAAATAAAGGCAATATCAGGTGAAGTTGAGCTTGGAGATTATCTACACATTGGATATTTTGAGCAAGAAATAAAGGAAAATAACTATAACACTTGTATTGAGGAAGTATGGAACGAGTTCCCTTCATTTACACAGTATGAGATTAGAGCAGCACTTGCAAAATGTGGACTTACTACAAAGCAAATAGAAAGCAAGGTAATGGTTTTAAGTGGAGGGGAACAGGCTAAGGTAAGACTATGTAAACTAATTAATAAAGAAACAAACCTACTTGTTCTAGACGAGCCTACAAACCATCTTGATGTTGATGCTAAAGAAGAACTTAAACGAGCACTTAAGGAATATAAGGGAAGTGTACTTTTAATATGCCACGAACCTGAGTTTTATCAAGATGTAGTAACAGATATTTGGAACTGCGAAACTTGGACAACTAAGGTTATATAATTGGTGCCACCCAGGTGAAAACGGAATTATGGATGTAATTTCCACAGTTCCAATTCACCTGGGTGGCACTTTTTAGTGTATTGTAAATTTTCTTTTAGTCATTTATACTATAATTAAAATAGTGTGAAGGTGGTTTTATTATGGTTCAAAATATCCTAAACACATTTAGTGCAAGTAGTTGCATGATGGCAAATATTATTAAATCAAATTCTCCTGATTTAAAACAAGTAGGTAGTATTTATTATCTTCAGCCTGAAGGAATACAATTTGTTGGTGTTACGGCCTATATTACTCAATACATAAACATTGGAAGCAATTTTAATGCGGTTGCATAAATTGGTGTCACCTAAGTGAAAGTGAAATTATAGATATTATATCCATAATTTTAATTCACCTGGGTGGCACTTTTTTTAGTACACTGGTGTACACATATGCATATATTTTGGGTTATTGCCACAAGCGGCATTCATTAGTAAGTCCTTTATTTTCAGAGCAACTTCTCCTGGTTTTCCGTCTCCTACTGTCCTTCTATCCACCTCAACAACAGGTGCAACCTCCATTGCTGTTCCGCTAAAGAACACTTCATCGGCTGAATATAACTCTGTTCTTGAGATGCTTCTTTCTTCAACAGGAAGTTTAAGTTCATCTTTAACAATTCTTATTACCATATCCCTTGTTATTCCTTCAAGTATGTTATCTGAAGCAGGTGGAGTAACAACTTTTCCATTTTTAAATATGAATATATTTTCACCAGGCCCTTCACATACCTTGCCATCATCTGTTAAAAATATTGCCTCATCATAGCCATTTCTAACAGCCTCCATTGAAGCTAGTGCAGAATTTAGGTATCCTCCTGTTGGTTTTGTTCTTGCTGGTATCATGTTGTCTGATATTCTTCTCCAAGATGAAACACAAACCCTAAATGCCTCTTTGTCCATAAACTTATTTAGTGGCTGACAATATATAACTATTTTATCTTCATCATCATATAATGTTGGAGCTAGCTTACTTGAATCTTTGTATGCCACAGGTCTTATATATACTGTTGTTTTAAAGTTATTTCTCTTTAAAAGTTCAACTGTTGCACTACATAATTCATCAACAGTAAATGGAATATTTATATAAAGTGCCTTGCATGATTGAAGAAGTCTCTCATAGTGTTCCCTCATTCTAAAAACATAAAGCTGCCCCTTTTCTTCATTCCAATAGGCTCTTATCCCCTCAAAACAACCAAGTCCATAGTTAAAGGCTTTACTTCTTACACTTATTTTTATATCATCTTCCTTCACAAATTCTCCTTGATAAAAAGCTAAATAATCGTTCATTTTATTCATCCCCCTTAAATATCATATTGTTTATTGGCATGCCTGGTGGAACGATTGGATAAACGCTCTCATCCTTTAGAATATTACACTCAATAAATAAAGGCTCTGTTAGCTTGTCAAAACTGTCTAATACCTGTTGTAGCTCCTCCATTTTAGATACCCTATACCCTTCTATTCCATAGGCATTTGCTAATTTAACATAGTCAACATCCTCTGTAATGTCTGTTTCGCAGTATCTTGCCCTACTAAACATTCTTTGCCACTGCCTAACCATCCCTAATGTCTTGTTGTTCATTAATACTATTAATATTGGAAGTTTATATTTTGATACTGTTGAGAGCTCATTGCAGTTCATTCTAAAACTTCCATCCCCTGTTATCAAAACTACATCACTATCTTTATTTGCAACTTTACATCCAATAGCTGCTCCAAGCCCAAAACCCATTGTACCAAGCCCACCAGATGTAATAAAACTTCTCATGTTTTTAAATTTAAAATGCTGTGCCGTCCACATTTGATGCTGTCCCACATCTGTTGCAACAAAACACCCATTTTCAAACTTTTTATTTATTGCCTCTATTATATTTTTAGGAATAAATTCACTTTTATCTTGACGCTGCTTTATCCTATAACTTTCTATTTCAAAAAACCATAGCTTTCTGTCCACATTATCCACATAACTTATTAAGTCATTTAATATTTCTTTTATATCCCCCACCAAAGAAACATCTGGTTTTATGTTTTTTCCAAATTCGCTTTCATCTATATCTATGTGTATTATCTTTGCCATTTTAGCAAATTCATCATTTTTCCCTATTACTCTATCGCTAAACCTAGCCCCAACCGCAATAAGTAGGTCACAATTGGCAACTGCAAGGTTTGCCTCCCTAAAACCATGCATACCCACAAGCCCTAATGACAAGCTGTCTTCTCTATCTATTGTCCCAAGCCCCATTAATGTATTTACAACAGGTATATTTGCTTTTTTAGCAAGATTTACAAGCTCTTTGTGAGCACAGGATGTTTTAACTCCTCCACCTGCATAAATTATAGGCCTTTTAGAACAATTTATCATGTATGCTGCCCTTTTTATAACCTCAACATCATTTTCTAAAACCTGCTCCCCCTTAAATATTTCCTCTCTTTTATACTCTGCCTTATTTAAAAACACATCCTTTGTTATATCAATAAGAACCGGACCTGGTCTTCCTTCCTTTGCAATTTTAAATGCTTCTCTAATTGTAGGTGCAAGATTGTTAATGTCCTTTACTAAATAGTTGTTTTTGGTTATTGGAATTGTTACCCCTGTTATATCTATCTCTTGAAAGGAGTCTTTTCCTAAAAGATTGCTTGGAACTTGCCCAGTTATTACAACAATTGGAGATGAGTCCATGTATGCTGTTGCAATCCCCGTTACTGTGTTTGTTGCACCAGGCCCTGATGTTGCAATGCATACTCCCACCTTGCCTGTGCTCCTTGCGTATGCGTCTGCTGCATGTACCGCTCCCTGTTCATGTGCTGTCCTTATGTGTGTAAAATAACCTAGTTCATCATAAAGTGCATCATATAGAGGTATAACTGCTCCTCCTGGATAACCAAATAAAGTGTCAACCCCCTGCTCCTTTAAACATTCTAGTACAATTTGTGCTCCCGTTAACAACATGCTTGCACCCCCAAAAATTAATCTAACTTTAAAACCGCCCCTGTTGCTGCCGATGTAACTAACTTTACATATTTTGATAAATATCCTTTATATTCTTTAGTCTTTATTTTTAAGCTCTCTTTTCTTGCCTCAAGTTCATCTTGTGAAACTAAAAGTTCAAGCACTCCTTTTTCAATATCTATATAAATTTTGTCCCCCTCTTTAACTAACGCTATTGTTCCTCCTTCACTTGCCTCAGGTGAGATATGTCCAATTGCAGCACCTCTAGTTCCCCCAGAAAATCTGCCATCTGTTAAAAGTGCCACATCCTCATCAAGCCCCATTCCTGAAAGTGCTGATGTTGGAGTCAGCATCTCCCTCATGCCTGGCCCTCCCTTTGGCCCTTCATATCTTATTACAACAGCATCACCTTTATTTATCTCTCCAGTTAATATAGCCATTGTTGCATCCTCTTCACTGTCAAATACCCGAGCCCTTAATGTAGCCTTCATCATTTTATTTGATACGGCAGATTTTTTAACAACAGCACCCATTGGAGATAGATTGCCAAACAAAACTTTAATTCCCCCTGTTTTGCTATATGGATTTTCTACATTTGCAATAACTTTTCCATCTCCATATGGAGCATCCTTTATCCTCTCCCCTAATGTCTTTAAGCTAACAGTCATGCAGTCTAAATCTAAAAGCTCAAGTTTTGATAATTCCTTCATTACAGCTGAAATTCCACCTGCCATATATAAATCCTCTATATGATATCCACCAGCTGGGCTTAATCTGCAAAGATTAGGTGTTTTTTCACTTATTTCGTTTATCTTCTCTAAATTTAGCTTAATTCCAGCCTCATGGGCAATTGCTGTCAGATGAAGAACTGTATTTGTTGAACATCCAAGTGCCATATCCACAGTTAGTGCATTCTTAAATGCCTTATCTGTTAGTATTTTTGATGGAGTTATATTTTTATTAACAAGCTCCATTATCTTAAATCCTGCCTCTTTGGCTAGCCTTTTTCTCTCTGAATAAACTGCTGGTATTGTTCCATTTCCTTCTAATGCTAGTCCTAAGGCCTCTGCCATACAATTCATTGAATTTGCTGTAAACATACCTGAACATGACCCACAGGTTGGGCAGGCACAGTTTTCTAATCTTTTAAGTTCATCCTCTGTCATCTCACCATTTGAATATTTACCTACTCCTTCAAATACAGTTGTTAAATCAACTTTTTTATTGTTAAATCTTCCTGCAAGCATTGGTCCACCACTTACAATAATAGATGGAATATCAAGTCTTGCAGCTGCCATCATCATACCAGGTACAACCTTATCGCAGTTTGGTATTAAAACAATTCCATCTAAGCTATGTGCCAAAACCATTGTTTCTATTGTGTCTGCAATAAGTTCTCTACTTGCTAGAGAATATTTCATTCCCTCATGATTCATTGCAAGTCCATCACATACTGCGATTGTTGGAAACTCAAATGGAACTCCCCCTGCCATTTTAATTCCGGTCTTAACTGCTTCTGCAATGCTATTTAGCTCTAAATGCCCTGGAACAATTTCATTAAAGGAGTTAACAACTCCAATAAATGGTCTTTTTATTTCTTCATCTGTAAGACCCAATGATTTTAAAAGTGCCCTATGTGGTGCACGAGATACCCCAACTTTTAAATTATCACTTCTCATGCTTTCACTCCTTTATCCAAGACATCATTTTTCTAAGATTTTTACCAACTTCAACCATTGGATGTTCTAGCTCCTTTTTCTTCATTGCATTAAACATTGGCCTGTTAAGTTGATTTTCTAAAATCCATTCCCTTGCAAACTTTCCACTTTGAATTTCACTTAAAACCTTCTTCATTTCAGCTCTTGTGTTTTCATTTACAATCCTTTTTCCAACCATATAGTCGCCATATTCTGCTGTATCACTAACGCTGTATCTCATCTTTTCAAATCCACCTTCATAAAGAAGATCAACGATAAGTTTCATTTCGTGAAGACATTCAAAATATGCAATCTCCTTTTGGTATCCTGCCTCAACTAAAGTGTCAAAACCTGCTTTAATAAGCTCCGTAACTCCCCCACAAAGAACTGCTTGTTCTCCAAATAGGTCTGTTTCTGTCTCCTCTTTAAATGTTGTTTCAATAACTCCTGCCCTTGTTGCACCAATTCCTTTTGCATAGCAAAGAGCTAAATCCTTAGCACGTCCTGTATAGTCTTGATATACAGCAACTAATGCAGGAACTCCCTTTCCCTCTTGATATACTCTTCTAACTAAGTGGCCTGGGCCCTTTGGAGCAACCATAAATACATCCACATCTTTATTTGGAACAATTTGATTAAAGTGAATATTAAATCCATGGGCAAAGGCTAGTGCACTTCCTTCTTTTAAATTAGGTTTTACATATTTTTCATACACATCCCTTTGCTTTTCGTCTGGTATAAGCATCATAACAACATCACTTACCCTAACTGCTTCATCAACAGTTAAAACTTCGAATCCATCCATCTGTGCCCTTTCCCAAGACTTGCTTCCACTATAAAGTCCAACAACTACATCTACTCCACTTTCCTTTAAGTTTAGTGCGTGTGCATGACCTTGGCTGCCATACCCTAAAACTGCAACCCTCTTTCCATTTAACAATTCTAAATTCGCATCATTTTCATAAAACATTTTTACCATTTTAATTATCCCCCTTTAAAACTTTTATTTCATTTACACCATTAACCTTTTTTACATGAAGCATTGCCTCATTTAACCCCAAATTGTCCTTTTCAATTAAAGTAATTATTAAATTACTTCTTTGTTCGTCTTCAACGGTAAAACTTATATTATCAATATTAAAACCCTTTTTCCTAAGTACAGATACAATTCTTAAGAAAGGATCAATACCGTTTGTTAAAGAAACGTTGATTGATTTTTGCATATACACCCCTCCCATTTTTAAATTTACAATTAAAAAAGCCCTTCGCCACTATGGATATAACTCCATAGGGACGAAAGGCTAATCTTCCGTGGTACCACCCTATTTTACATATAACTAAACCAGTGCCTAGTTACATGCCTCATTTCATCAGGTCGGAACATTTTTTTATACTTGTTCGAACCATATAGCCCTGTATCGGGGGCCTCCGTCCTTATCTACTTGCAACACAAACAAACACTACTTGCAAAAGTGTTGCGTTTGACTTGGCAGCTCCGGAGTGATCATTACATACCAATTGAATACCAACTCACACCACCCGTTGGCTCTCTGTAATTCAACACCTGGTATCTTTGTCTCCATCTTCGCCTTAACATTTTTTGTTATTATCTATCTTATGCAATATTTTATCATTTATGTTTCATTTGTCAATATTTTTTTGTAAAAAAAGTGCCACCCAGGTGAATTGGAGTTGTGGAAACCATATCCAGTATTCCTTATTCACCTGGGTGGCACTTAATTTATATTAACCTAATCCACCTCTTATAGCACCCATTTTAGTAATTAATTCTTTAACTATGCTATATTCCTGTGAATTGTTGTCAAGAATTTGGTCTTCCTTACCAAGAATGTGTAATATCATTGGGCGTGCTGTTTTTAATAGAGTATGGTAATACTCATTTTCTATATTTTCATCTATGTCAAAATTCAATTCAAGCACTTCATTTATTAGAGCTATTTCATTTTTGAAATCCTGTCTTACTTCATCGCCTACAAACCTTTTTAAAATAGCTGGATTTGCATATTTCAATGCAAATAAAATATCTTCCTTAAGCTGTGGATAGAATCTTAATAATTTTTCTATACCTTCTTGTCCATATTTTTCTTTTATTTCTTTTAATGCTTTTCCTGTTCCTATAAGTTCAGGCGGCATTCCTATTGTATACATAGCCGCTGTAAATGTAATGGCCCTTGGAATTGAGACATTTATATTTGTATCTATATCTAAAAGTTCTTTTTTAATGTTTTCGTCTATAACAAACTCAGCAAACTTTTTCAAATCAACAAATTCTCTAGAATATGAAAGTCCCTTTCTTGACGCTGCAAGTCTATCTCTATTTTTAGGTAAAAGCACTGCTACATTAGATGCAACATCTATTATATTCATAAATGCCTTTAAATAGTGCTTTGTTGCGATTCCCATCATATTTAGCATCAATTCTATATCTTCATTAGAATAATCTTCTCTTCCGTATTTATATGAACTTTCATTTATATATTTAATTAAATTTTTAGCTTTATCTAAATCATGGTCATATCTAATTGCTGATTGTATTGTTAGTGTTTTAACCCCAGCATAGGTCTTTAGGAATTTTTCTCTGTTTTCATATGTTAGCTGACCTCTAAATGGAAGTGTTCCACATCCCATTATCGGGTATATGTCTATTCCTTTTTCCTTTGACCACATTTTTGATTTATATAGTGACAGGGCAACTGATAGTACACTTGAAATTATTCCATAAGATAGAGCTGAATCTGATCTTCCTATCATGTATCTAATATATTTTGGTGTGTAACCCTCATTATTTAATTCATTAACATATTCATCTAGTAATTTATCAACATCAATAAGGGTACTGACATCTTCAAGCAAAGGAATAACATTAATTGAATTTTCATCAAATTTGATTGGGAAATTTTTATTTCCTAACTCTATTACAGATTTTACTCTATGATATACATCTATAATATCTTGGGCTGTTTCACACATAGGTATTATAACTTCCCTTATGGCTTGATAACCTGTTTTTTCAAACATGGTTATATTAGTTTCAATAACAGCCATTATACACATCAGCTGTCTAAACATACTCTCCTTACCAGCACTCGCTAGTCTTGGAGTTATTAAAGCGTCCTTTCCAGGTACAACACCACTGCCTAAAAGTTCTAATGCAATTTGAAGTGGCTGATGATATGGTGTTAGTTTTCCTTCAAAATCAACCATAACTTCTTCAATTCCAAGCCCATCTTCATCTTGCTTCTTTAAGGCTTCCACAGCCTCTGTAGGCTCTTGTTGAATTGAAATATATTCTTTTGCGTTATCTGGATGCTGAGTCATCATGGTAGACGGTATAAACATCTTATCAACTCCTATTTTATATTACTTATGAAATTTTTATTTCTCA
This sequence comes from Clostridiales bacterium, assembly GCA_026416355.1. GTDB lineage: Bacteria > Bacillota > Clostridia > Clostridiales > Caloramatoraceae > Thermobrachium. Next base: position 9,799 of record JAOAFH010000146.1, read on the forward strand.
AAATTTCATTTACACCTATATTCTATCATATAATATGCTTTATTTCAAATAAAAGTGAATATTTTATTTTAGAAAATTTCATATTAGTACCACCCAAGAAAAAGGTTATTGGGTATATTTTCCACAACTCCAATTCACCTTAGAAGCACTTATAATACTAGACAATATTTATATTTTTGGTATGATTAAATTGTATTAATTATTTTGAAAAGGAAGGTGTCTATGAAAAATAAATTTCGTTGGCTATATGTAATTTTAGGAATATTAATTTTTATTTGTTTAGGAACAGTTTATTCGTGGAGTATTTTTAGAAAACCACTAGAGAAAGCTCTAAATTTAAACTCTACCCAAAGTAGCTTACCCTTTATAGCTTTTTTAGCTTTTTATGCTTTTTTAATGCCTTTAGGTGGAAAGCTTATAGCTAAATACTCACCTAAAATAGTTTTAATTGCAGGAAGCATTTTAGTTGGACTTGGTTGGTTAGGTGCATCCTTTAGCAAAAATATTGTTATTTTAACTATCACATATGGAATTATT
>JAOAFH010000157.1 GCA_026416355.1 Clostridiales bacterium
AGAGACAGGCTATGCACTTAATGGAACACTTCAAACACTTGATAAGGATAAAAATATCTATATCATAACTCCTGATAATGTTGAAATACACACAGAGCTTAAAAGTCAACTATCAAGAAGTGGGATCTTCTCTTTAGAATAAGTTAGGAGGATGAAAATGCTATATTCATTTAAAAGTGCAATATTTGAGTTTATTAATCTTTTAGAGTTTTTGATTTTTATTGATGCGCTTTTATCATGGTTTATTAGGGATAGATATAATAATCCTATTATTAGGGTTATTGAAACTATAATAAACCCAATAAAGGAGCCATTTTATAGATTACAATTTAAATTATTTCCAAATACGCCTGTTGATTTTTCACCAATGCTTGCAATATTCTTCCTAGAAATATTAAAAACATTACTTTTCTATTAATGGTGATTAGATGAATGTTGATGTTTTCTTAAAACAAAACATAGATAAGAAAGAAATATACACAAAGTTAATAGATACTGTAAATAGAGTTGATAGGACATGGCAGGAGGAGTTTACTGATTTTTTAACTCCAGATGAGCAATATTTTTTAAAACTTTTTTGTAAGGATAAAGATATTGTTTTAAATTTTTATGGTGGTAAATCAAATTTCGAAAGGGCAGTAGCATTAATTAGTAAGGTTGAATTACAGATAGATTACCCTGTGGATATTTTAAAGATATCAGGAAATTTTAAATTTGAAAAAATAAATCATAGAGATTATTTAGGCGCACTATTATCCTTAGGTATAAAACGTGAAAAGATTGGAGATATTAACGTCTTTGATGATGGGGCAGAAGTATATATACATAAGGATTTGAGTGACTATGTAGTTTTTAATTTAAATAAAATAAAGCATACAGGAGTTCAAATATCTAAAATAGATTTAAACAGTTCAAGAGAAAGAGAACAAAAACTAGATGAAAGAAATATAAATGTTGCTTCAGAAAGAATAGATGTCGTTGTAGCTGAAGCATATAATTTGTCAAGAAGCGAAGCAACAAAATTAATAAAACAGGGTAATGTAAAGGTAAACTATATTGTTTGCGATGAACAATCTAAAAAATTAAATGAAAATGACATTATTTCAGTTAAGGGATTTGGAAGATTTGTTTATTATGGTTTTATTAGAAACACAAAAAGCAATAGATTAGTTGTATTAATAAAGAAGTACATATAGAGGAGGATTGGCTATGACAATAACACCAAATGAAATTATAAACAAGGAGTTTAAAAAGGTTTTTAGAGGTTATGATATTGATGAGGTAGATGAATTTTTAGAAGAACTTAGTGAAGACTATGAAAAAGTATATAAAGAAAATTTAAATTTAAAGGAAAAGATAGAAGCATTAAATGAAAAAATTAGCCACTATGCAAACTTAGAAAGCACTCTTCAAAATACGTTACTTTTAGCACAATCAGCTGCTGATCAAGCTAAAGAAAACTCAAAGAAGGAAGCAGAAATAATAATAAAAAATGCACAAGAAACAGCTAACGATTTAATTAAAAAAGCAGAACAAAGAGTGCTTGAGATAAATAAGGAGTACGAAATATTAAAGAATGAATATAATATGTTTAAGGGAAGATTTAGAGCACTTTTAGAGTCAGAACTTGAAAATATAGATAAAGATTATGTAAGAAAAGAAGATTAGGTATCTTGACATATTTTTATATTTGTTGTATATTAGTGGATAAATATTGAAAAACGATGATAGGGACGAGTAAGCAGAGGATGTCTCAAAGAGAGTGGGAATTGGTGGGAGCCCATAGACTTACTTTGTTGAAAATCACCCTTGAGTTGCAGGCTGAATTAAGTAAGCTGTGCCGGCATTGGCCGTTATCTAAACGAGTTATAAATTTGGGTGGTACCGCGAGCAGACCTTCGCCCCATGGGGAAGTGGTCTGTTTTTTTATTGGAAAAATTTAAAAAGGGAGGATATAGAAATGGATTACAGTAAAACACTTAATTTACCACAAACCGAATTTGCTATGAGAGCAAATTTGCCACAAAAAGAACCTACAATGCTTGAAGAATGGGATAAAAAAGATATATACAAGATGGCCCTTGAAAAAAATAAAGGCAAAAAATCATTCATACTACATGATGGACCTCCATATGCAAATGGAGATATTCACTTAGGACATACATTAAACAAGGTATTAAAGGATATTATTGTTAGATACAAAACAATGAGAGGACATTATTCACCATATGTACCAGGTTGGGATACACATGGTCTTCCAATTGAGTTACAAGCAATCAAAAAGCTTGGAATTAAAGTAAATGAAACTGATCCAGTTAAATTTAGAGGTATCTGTAAAGAATATGCACTAAGTCAAGTTGAAAGACAAAAGGAACAATTTAAAAGACTAGGTGTAATTGGTGATTTTGAAAACCCATATTTAACACTAACTCCAGAGTTTGAAGCAAAGCAAATAGAAGTTTTTGGAGAAATGGCAAAGAAGGGCTATATATACAAAGGATTAAAACCAGTTTATTGGTGTCCTTCATGTGAAACAGCATTAGCTGAAGCAGAAATAGAATATGCTGATGAAACTTCAAACTCAATATATGTTAAATTTAGAGTTAAGGATGACAAAGGACTATTTAGCAATGTTGGAGTGTCACTAGATAACATTTATTATGTAATTTGGACAACAACAACTTGGACTCTGCCAGCAAACTTGGCTATATGTTTAGGACCAGATTTTGAATATGTCCTTGCAAAGTTTGGAGAAGAAGTTTATGTAGTAGCAAAAGAACTTCTAGAATCAGTAAAGAAGGCTGCAAATCTAGAAAACGAAGAAATCTTAGCTACATTTAGAGGAAGCGAACTAGATGGACAGGTATGTTTCCATCCATTTATAGATAGAGATTCACTTGTTATCAACGGTGAACATGTAACACTTGAATCAGGTACTGGTTGTGTTCATACAGCACCAGGACATGGTCAAGAAGACTTTGAAATTGGTAAGAGGTATAATTTAGATGTACTAAATCCTGTTGATGCAAGAGGTAGATTTACAGAAAAAGCAGGTAAATATCAAGGCCTATCATATAAAGAAGGAAACAAGGCTATATTAGCAGACTTAAAGGAAAGTAATATGCTTCTTGCTGAAGAGAGAATTACCCACTCATATCCACATTGCTGGAGATGTAAAAATCCTATAATATTTAGAGCAACAGAACAATGGATTGCTTCAATAGATGGATTTAGAAAAGAAGCAGTAGATGCAGTTAAAGATGTTGAATGGATTCCAGGCTGGGGAGAAGAAAGAATAGCTAGCATGGTTCAAGATAGAGGAGATTGGTGTATTTCAAGACAAAGAATTTGGGGTGTTCCAATTCCAATATTCTATTGCGAAGATTGTGGAAAAGAGCTTATAACTGAAGAAACAATTGCAAAGGTAGTTGAAATATTTAAAGAAAAAGGTTCAGATGCATGGTTTGAAATGGATGCCAAGGATCTTCTACCAGAAGGAATAAAATGTGAATGTGGTGGAACAACATTTAGAAAAGAAAAAGATATAATGGACGTATGGTTTGATTCAGGTTCAAGCCACGCAGGTGTTTTAGAAACAAGAGAAGATCTAAGCTGGCCAGCAGACCTATATCTAGAAGGTAATGACCAATACAGAGGATGGTTCCAATCATCACTATTAACAGCAGTTGCAACAAGAGGAAAAGCACCATATAGAACAGTTATAACACATGGTATGGTTGTAGATGGTGAAGGGAAGAAGATGTCAAAATCATTAGGTAATGGTATAGACCC
>JAOAFH010000003.1 GCA_026416355.1 Clostridiales bacterium
ATGCCATAGTGTTAAAAGATGAAGACAAATTAATTGGTAATGTTGGATTACATAATATTAATTGGATATCAAGAATAGCTGAGATAGGGATATTAATTGGAGATAAAAACTACTGGGGACAAGGGTATGCAAAAGAAGCAATGAAATTGGTGCTTGATTATGCATTTAATATGTTGAATTTGCACATGGTATATCTAAAGGTCTATGGATACAATGTTAGCGCTATAAAGTGTTATGAAAAGGTGGGTTTCAAATTTGCAGGAAAATTAAGAGAGGCAATAGAGGTAGCAGGAGAAAAATATGATGTTATTTACATGGATATATTAAAGCGAGAATTTGAGCCTATTTATATTAAAGATATAGTAGAAAAGAAAAAGAAGGGCATGAAACCTTAATGGTTTTATGCCCTTTTATGCCTTAGTATAAACAATAACCCTGATAAAAATCTTAAAACGCCTACAATAACAAGTGCAGTTTTAATAGTTGTTAATTGATAAAGCTTCATTCCTACCCAAGGGGCAATAACAAGAGTGATGTTTGTAACAAGGTTATAAAATGCTATATATGATGTTCTGTTTTCCTGTGGTGCTACTTCATAAAGAGAATTTAATAGAAGAAGCATAACTCCAGAAACACTCAGTCCAGTTATCACTACAAAATATGCTACATGGTTTATCTTAGTTGACATTGCATACATAAAAGGAGCAAATGCCATTCCCATTGAAGCTACTGTTAGTGCAATTGAATTACCTTTTTGCTTTGAAAATCTTCCCCAAAACCTATAACCATAAGCCATAGCTAATCCATTGATTGTTGATATAATAGATGCCCAAAATTCATTTGTATGAAGATAATCTACTTCATAGGTTAAAAATAATGGCCATCCCATTTGCCAAGTAAAGTGAAAAATAACAACCGTTACAATGAAAATAAGATATTTTCTTTGTTTTGGAAGCATCTTTAAAAAATTTATAGAAATTCTATTGTTCTCTGTTGTAATTTCAGCAAAAGAGGACTTTTTATTTTTGTGCATTAATAGCGTTATAACCTCAAGAAGCCCAAATACAAATGCCAATACAAATATAAGTTGATAAATAGCTATAAGTTGTGATTTCGAATTTGAAAGAGTTGTTAACAAAAAACCTGCAACAAGTGTGGTTGCTGTTCCAGCTATTGTTGAAACACTATTTCTAATTGAAAGATATTGTTCTCTTTCACCAGGTGGAAAAATATCAGCGAAATATGATTGCCAAAGAAAAACAGCAATAGAGTTTGGAAAGTTCATGGCACCATATAAAATTACAAATATAAAAGCCCTATATGCTGGAGATAAAAAAGGCACAAGTGCCATTAACAAATAAAAGGATCTAGTTATAAAAAAGGCAAAGGAAGTAGTCCTTTTTTTATTTTTTGTTGAGGTTAATATAATTCCACCAATAAAAATTGCAATTATACTAAAAAATGCTGGAAGAGAATTGAAAAGAGAAACTAAATTGTCGCCTGCATTTAATCTTTTTAAGAATAGCCCAGCAAATGATGTGGCAAGATTAAGTGCAATTACCTGAAATACTCCGTTTAGTATGTTTAAATAGTAGTTGTTTTTTAACTTACTCAAAATAGCACCCCCGTTCCCCAATTTTGATTATAAATTACTAAAGCATATATTACAATAACTAAATATATTTGCAATTTTCAAACAAAAGTCATATAATTATTAATAGAAAATAATTATTAACAAAGAGGTGTTTTGAATGGAGTTTTATAATAAATTTATGGAATACCTAGAAGCAGAAGATAAAGAGAAGGCAGTTTTTTATGCTCTAAATCTTTTAGAAGAAAATAAAGTAGATATACTAACACTTTACACAAAAATACTTGCACCAAGTTTAAATAATATGTTTTGCAAATCAACAGAAAAAGGAGTTTGTATTTGGAAGGAGCATGTTAGAAGTTCAATAATAAGAACAATAATAGAATGTGCCTATCCACATGTGATTAAACAAAGAGATAAAAACGGTGTAGAAAGGCGAAATGAAAGTGTAGTTGTAGTTTGTCCACAGGATGAATATCACGAAATTGGCGCAAGAATGGTGGCAGATTTTTATACTCTTCATGGTTTTGATACTGTTTTTGTAGGTGCTAATACTCCAAAGGAGGATTTTGTTTCTGCAATTAATATTATTAAACCAAAGTATGTTGTAATAAGCGTTACAAACTACTATAACATTGTAAATGCTGAAAGGGCAATAAAGAGAATTAGAGAAATTGCCAACTATGATTTAAAAATAATAGTTGGAGGTTATGCATTTAGGGCAAATAAGGAAATTTATAAAAATATAGGAGCAGATTATCTTATGGATTCATTTGAAGAAATTGAGGCTTTTATTAAGGAGGGACAAAAATGAGGTTACCTTTTAAAATAGCAAATAGATTTTTATGGTCCAATAAAGGACAAACGCTATTAATAGCATTAGGAATAGCAATTGGTGTTGCTGTACAAATTTTTATTGGTTCCTTAATTACTGGATTACAAGATAGTTTAATAAATAAAACGGTTGGAAATTCGCCACAGATAAAAATAACATCAGATGATAAATATTTTGATTTAGATTCAACGAGTTTAGATGAAATTAAATCAATTGATACAAACATTACTAGTGTTTCATATGCCCTTGATATACCAGCTCTTATATCAAAGGATAGTAAAAATAACTCAGTTCTTTTAAGAGGTCTTGATTTAGATAGGGCAGATAAGATTTATAATATAAAGTCTAGAATAATCGATGGTAAGCCCTTTTGGGGAGATAGAGTTAATATAGGTAAAGATTTAGCAAAAGAGCTTAATGTAGCTGTTGGAGATAAAATCAATATAAGAACATCTGATGGCAAACTAAAAGAGTTTTTAATAGAAGGAATCTATGATTTCAAGGTGGCAAATTTAAATAAATCTTGGATTCTTATTAATATATCAACATTGCAGGAGTTTACAAAACAAAATAAGATTTCTTCAATAGAAATAAAAACTAAAGATATATTTTTAGCAGATAAGGTTGCCGACAACATAAAAAATGCAATCGATAAAAATTTAAAGGTTATAAATTGGAAGGAAGAAAATGAAGAACTTTTAAGCGGACTAAAAGGTCAAAGTACATCAAGTATAATGATACAAGTATTTGTTTTAATAGCAGTAGTACTTGGAATAGCTAGCGTTCTTGCAATAACTGTACTTCAAAAATCAAAACAAATAGGAATATTGAAGGCTATGGGGATAAAGGATAGACAAGCAAGTTATATATTTTTATTTCAAGGTTTAATTCTTGGAATATTAGGAGGAATATTAGGTTCAGCACTAGGACTAGGACTTTTATATTCATTTAGCAAATTTGCAGTAAATCCAGATGGTACACCTGTGGTTGAGGTATCTATAAAATATAGCTTTATAGCTTTTTCAGCCTTTGTGGCTATACTATCGGCAGGGGCGGCATCACTAATACCTGCAATAAAATCTTCAAAGCTAAATCCAATTGAGGTGATTAAAAATGGGTAATGTAATAGAACTTAAGAATATAAATAAAATTTATGGAACAATAATAAAAAATCAAGTTTTATATGATGTAAATTTATCTTTTAAAGAGGGGACATTTAATTCAATTATAGGAGCATCAGGTAGTGGAAAAAGTACAATATTAAACATAATGGGAACCCTTGATAAACCAACAAGTGGAGAAGTATATATAGATGGCAAAAGAACAGATTTAATGACTAAAAATGAGCTTGCTGAAGTTAGAAATAAAAAGATTGGTTTTATCTTTCAGTTTCATTACCTTCTGCCTGAGTTTACTGCCCTTGAAAACGTGCTTATACCATATTTAATAAAGGATGGAAAGGCACCTAAAGAGGTAGTAAAAAGGGCAGAGGAGCTTCTAGATTTAGTTGGATTATCAAAGGTAAAAAACAATAGAGCAAACAATATGTCAGGTGGTCAGCAACAAAGAACTGCAATAGCTCGTGCCCTAATTAACAATCCTAAAATTATATTAGCAGATGAACCAACAGGAAACCTAGATTCAGAATCAACAGATGCAATCTATGATATAATGAGGGATATAAATGAAAAATTGGGAACTACATTTATAGTTATAACCCATGATAGAAGAATAGCTGAAAGGGCAGATAGAATTGTTGAAATTAATGATGGAAAAGTTCATATGGATATAGTAAGATAATATAGTGCCACCCAGGTGAATAGGAATACTGGTTTTGATTTCCATAATTCAAATTCACCTGGGGGGCACTAACAAAGACTTGGGGGTGCTGGGAATTTGGATACGCAATACATATCATACTATGATTCACCGATTGGATTAATTAAAATAACAGCAAATGAAAATGCAATTACTGGATTAGATTTTGTTTATAAAAAAACAAAAGAAGAAGAAAATGAGTTAATAATAATCTGCAAGAAACAGTTAGATGAGTATTTTAAAGGTGAAAGAATAGAATTCGATTTAAATATTCATTTAAATGGAACTGAGTTTCAAGTAGCCGTATGGAATGAGCTGAAAAAGATACCATATGGAGAAAAAAGAAGCTACAAGGATATTGCCAAGGCAATAGGTAATGAAAAAGCAGTTAGGGCAGTTGGAGGAGCAAACAACAAAAATAAGATAGCGATAATAGTCCCATGCCACAGAGTTGTAGGTTCAGATGGCTCTTTAACTGGATATGCAGGAGGCTTATGGAGAAAACAATGGCTCCTAGAGCATGAAAAGACTTGTTTAAAACAAAAGTTATAAGCCATGAAACAATTTAAAAAGGTATATTGATACAAGCATTAGAACCTCTTAGATTTTCAGTTAGCTAACTTATAAAACTTTAAGAAGTGCACTATTTTAAAAGCCCCATGAGTGGATTTATAATGCATATTTCATAAGCTTTAAGAATTCTTAGCTTTTTGATTTTTCATAAGTCCGTAATTCTGTACAGGACGTACAGAGCCGAGCGGCCATCATGGATGATGGCATCGCGAGGGTAGGACTTTGAAAATAAAGAAAAGCTTAGAATTATTTAGCGTAATGAATTAATGCTAAAATAAATCCATCATGGGGCTAAGTTGAAATTAATTTGAAATATCAGTCTGATAAAATCTTAGAGGTTCTTTGTGAAATATCATAATACTTAATAATTGTTCATGGCTTATTTATGTTGGTGTACTTTCTGATATCTCCTGCATATCCTTTTTAATTCCAAACTTTGTCTCAACAGCAATTATTGAAACAAATATCAATGCACAACCTATAAACATATTCAAAGTAAACTTTTCATGTATCAATAGAACTGAAAACAGAGTCCCAAAAACAGCCTCTGTACTTAGAATTATTGCAGCCTTAGTAGAGGTTGTATATTTTTGTCCAACTGTTTGAAAAACAAATGCAATACATGTACTAAAAAGACCTAGATATAATATAGAAAATATTGCAGATGAATTCAACGCTTGTGGAGTAGGCTCGAAAATTAGAGCACAAATAAGTGATAGAACTCCTGATAATCCAAACTGAACTATAGATAAAATAATTGGATCAAGGTTTTCTGCAAAATAACCTGTTGCTACAATATGCCCCGCATAAAGTAGAGCACATATAAGTGTTAGAGTATCACCTAAATTTAAATTTAGTGCACTTCCGCTATAGGTCAATGTTGCTATGCCTACAAAGCAAAGAAAAGCACCTACATAAGAAAAAATATCAGGTCTTTTCTTATATAATATCCAATATAAAAAAGGCACCATTACTACATTTGTTCCTGTTAAAAATGCCTGTTTTGCTGGAGTTGTAAATTGGAGTCCAATTGTTTGTGTTGTAAATGCAGTAAATAAAAATATGCCTATTGTAAGGCCACCTTTTAAGTCTTCCTTAGTAATAGTTTTAACTTTTTTATAAAATAAAGCTGATAATAAAAAGAAGGCTAATAAAAACCTTGCTGCCATTAAATAAAAAGGTGTTATATGACCAAGTCCATTCTTTGTAGCCACAAATCCGCCACCCCAAATTATAGCGGTCGTAATTAGCGCTAAGCTTGCCCATAGTTCTTGTTTTTTAGCTTTATCCATAATTTAATCCCCCCTTAGAAGTATTTTATCAGATAAGCATTATATGGGTAAAGAAAAATATAATAATAGAGTAGATTAATCAAATATATGCTAAAATATAGTTAATTAAAACAAATTTATAATAAGAAAAGGGGGATAATATGAAAAGTTTTGCAAGTGATAATACAGCAAGGGTACATCCTAAAATAATGGAAAGCTTAGTAAATGCAAATTGTGGTGATGAAAAATCATATGGCTATGATATTTATACTGAAAGGGCAATAAATAAGTTTAAGGATTTATTTGGACAAGATATAGAAGTGTATTTTGTATACAACGGTACAGCAGCAAACATACTTGGCCTTAATACTATTACCAATACATACAGTGCAATACTCACAACTGAATGGGCACACATAAATACAGATGAATGTGGAGCGCCAGAGAAAAATTTAGGGTGTAAAATAATTTCAGTTCCAACTAAAGATGGAAAGATAAATATAAATGACATAAAAAAATACCTACATGCAAAGGGTGTAGAACATCACTCACAACCAAAGGTTATTTCAATCACCCAATCAACAGAACTTGGAACAGTTTATACAAAAGAAGAGATTAGAGAAATAGCTGATTTTGCCCATAAAAACGATATGTATCTTCATGCTGATGGTGCAAGAATTGCAAATGCAACAGCATCACTTAATATAGATATTAAAGAGTTTACAAAGGATGCAGGTGTAGATGTACTTTCATTTGGAGGCACTAAAAATGGTTTAATGTTTGGTGAAGCAGTTGTTTTCTTTAATAAAAACTTATCTAAAGGGTTTAAATATATAAGAAAACAATCTATGCAACTTCATTCAAAAATGAGATATATATCAGCTCAGTTTGAGGCACTTTTATCAGATAACCTTTGGCTTAATAATGCAAAGCATGCAAATGAAATGGCAAAATATTTAGAGTCAAAAATAAAGGATATACCATTTATAAATATTACACAAAAAGTAGAGGCAAATGCCATATTTGCAATATTGCCTAGGGAAATAATCGATAGGTTACAAGAAAAATATTATTTCTATGTTTGGAATGAGGAAACAAATGAAGTAAGATGGATGACATCATTTGAAACTACAAAGCAAGAAATAGATGAGTTTGTAGATGATATAAAAAAATATTTATAATTGGTTTACTTATTGTGCAAAGTATTATAAAATTGTAACAAGACAGAAAATTTAGACTCAAAACTAAGGGGGTAAACCAATGATTTTAAACAGATTAAACAAAGTACTAGCAAAAATGGAACAAAATAATTTAAAGCAAATGATTATTTCAGACCCAGCTTCAATTTTTTATCTAACTGGAAGATGGATTCATCCAGGGGAAAGACTTCTTGCATTATATCTTAATTTAAATGGTAATCACAAATTGTTTATTAACGAGTTGTTCCCAGTTTATGAGGACTTAGGTGTTGAAAAAGTTTGGTTCAATGATACTCAAGATGCAGTAGAAATTATTTCAAACTATGTTTTAAAGGATGAGGCAATAGGTATTGATAAAAACTGGCCTGCTAGATTTTTAATTAGGCTTATGGAACTTAAGGGTGGAAGTGCATTTGTTAATGCCTCAAATATAATAGATAGAGTAAGAATGCAAAAGGATGAAAAAGAAATTGAACTAATGAAAACCGCATCAAGATTAAATGATATGGCAATGGAAGAAATGGTTAAGCTAGTACCAATGAAATTAACAGAAAAACAAATGGTATCGAAGCTATCTGAAATATACGAAAACCTTGGAGCAGATGGTTTTTCATTTGGACCGATTATTGCATATGGTAAAAATGCAGCAGATCCACACCATGAGTCAGACAATAGTAGCCTAAAAGAAGGAGATAGTGTTATCATTGACATTGGTTGTATAAAGGATTCATATTGTTCAGATATGACAAGAACAGTTTTTTATAAGACTGCAAGTGAGCTATCACAAAAAGTATATAACATAGTTTTAGAAGCAAATAAAAGAGCAATTGAAATAGTAAAGCCAGGCGTTAGATTCTGTGATATAGATAAAGCTGCAAGAGAACATATAGAAAATGCTGGTTATGGAAAATATTTTACACACAGAACAGGACACTCAATTGGTATAGAAGTTCATGATTTTGGTGATGTATCGTCAGTTAATATGGATGTTATTAAGCCAGGAATGATATTCTCAATAGAACCAGGAATATACCTACCAAATGAAGTAGGTGTAAGAATTGAAGACCTAGTTCTTGTAACAGAAGACGGTTGTGAAGTTCTAAATAAATATGATAAAAATTTGATGATAATAGAATAAGGCTGTCGCATTTGATTATTTTTAAAAATAACTTAAATAAGCAGGCAAATTAAAAGCCATTAAACAATTAAAGAAGTATATAGATATAAACATTAGAACCTCTTAGATTTTCGACTTTAAAAATTCTGTAAATCGGCACACGGATGTGCCGAGCCGAGTCGCCACCATGGATGGAGGCTGGCGAGGGTAAGAATTTTTAAACAAAGAAAATCTTAGAGGTTCTTTGTGAAATATCATAATACTTCGTAATTGCTAATGGCTCTTGACTTTAAACGTAAGTGCAGCATACTTATTTTTTTGACATTTCTTCAAGTGCCATTGCTAACCTATCAATTTCTTCAAAAGTATTATAAAGTCCGAAGCTAATTCTAACCATTCCAGGTCTGTTTTCAATTTTAGGGTCCTTTATTATATTTTTTATATCTTTATTGCTTAAATTTAGAAGTTTATGCACATATGGTTGTGCACAGAAACATCCATTTCTAACTCCAATCCCATATTCTTCAGAAAGAATTTTTGCAACCATATTATGATTTATACCATCTATATTAAAAGGCATTATAGCAACTCTATTTTCAAGCCCATCACAATAAAAAATTATGTCCTCAATTTTCTTTAATGATTCAGCTGCATATTTTAAAAGTTCTGATTCATGCTTTTCAATATTATCAAGACCAATATGATTAAGCGTATTTATTGCAGAGACTAGAGCAACAACACCCATTACATTTGGGGTTCCCCCTTCTTCTTTATGTGGCAAGTCTTCCCACATGACAAAATCATCGGCAACAACTTTAACAGTTCCCCCACCCTTAATGTCTGGTACACCAACATTTAAAGTTTTTTTATCTCCAACTAAAACTCCAATTCCGAATGGAGCATACATCTTATGGGCAGAAAATGCCAAGTAGTCAATATTTCTATTTTCGTTTTCTTGAGTCATAGATATTTTTTTGTGTGCAACAATTTGAGCACAATCTACAAATATTTTTGCACCGTATTTATGGCATATTTCTGCTATGTCATGAACAGGATTTATATATCCTGTAACATTAGATGCGTAGGTTATTGCAACAAGTCGCACAAGCCCGTTATATTGCTTTAGCTTTCTTTCTAGATAATCTAGGTCAATTCTTCCGCAATCATCAGTTTTAATTGTATCAACATGGAAACGGAAACGCCAAGGAAGAAGGTTAGAATGATGTTCCATTTGAGTGGTTAATATGGCGTAGTTATGATAGACATTACAAAGCTTAAATGAAAGCTTGTTTATTGCTTCTGTTGTGTTTTTAACAAAAATAACTGTATTATCACCATTTGAACCTACAAAGTTTAATACATCTTCTCTTGCAGATTCATATATTTCGCTTGAAACTCTAGATTTATACCCTTCTCCTCTATGAATTGATGAATAATATTCGGCAAAAAAATTTAAAGAAAGCATAACACTTTTAAAAGGAGGTGTAGTTGCTGCATTATCGAAATTGATATATTTAACTATGCTACCATCTTTTAATGGAATAATGGTATTAGTACCAACAACATAATCGCTTAATATATCCATTTTAATCACCCTTTATGTTTTCTCTAATATATTATTCATATACGGGATAAATGTTACTATATGTTAATTTATGAAAAAGATATAAAGTTTTTTTGATTTGGTACGATAATAATCTTGTACCAATTAGTCTAAAGAGAGGAGAAAGGTAGATGGGTATTTTTGAAAAGGAACTAAAAACAATCAATAAGAGGGTACTACAAATTCATTTGTTGATTTTTGTAATTCTTGCATTGGGTTTTTTCTCGGAATTTAGAAAGGGGAACAGAACACTTTCATTAATTGTTCCAGTATTAGCAATTGCTTTTATTGGTCTTATTACTTCATATATAATGTATAAAAAGAAAAACGATTGCCAAAGAATAAAGTGGGTTTTAATGATAAGTTATGGAATTGCATATATTGCTACATTACTAACATCTGAGAAACCTATGACATTTATTTTCCTGTTTCCTTATTCAGTGATTTATACATTGTATGCAGATTGGACTCTTGCAATTATTCAAAATGTTGTTGCGGCAATTACAATAGGATTATTTATAGTAATTAGAATAAATGCTGGCGCTACATCAAGCCTAGATACATCAAATTATACTTTGATGGTAGGAACAGTCTTAATGTATGTACCAACAATATTTACAATAGTTAGAGTAACAAAAAATCTAAGAAAACAAACTATGGATAATTTAATAGAGATAGAAAATAAAGAAAAAGATATAAGAAAAGCTATGGATAATTTAATTGAAATTGCTACACTAGTAAAGAATAATTCAAATGAATTAAATAATATAGTTGATGAGATTGCATCATCAACAATGGCATTTTCAAATGCAGTAGATGAAATTGCCCATGGTGCATCAGGTACAGCAGAAGAAATACAAGATACAAATAATATAATGGATAAAATGAGAACAGATGTTGAAAATACATTTATGTCTTCAAAAATGATAAAGCAAGCAACTGAAACAACTATGGATATAGTAAGAAATGGACAAAATGTGATAAATGATTTATCAAATATGTCAGACGATGTTAAGAATAAAAACAACAGTGTAAGTAATACTATGGATGCCCTAAAGATAAAATCAGATGACATTGTTAATATTACAAGTGTTATATCACAAATTTCAGAACAAACAAATCTTCTAGCACTAAACGCGGCAATAGAAGCTGCTAGAGTTGGAGAAGCAGGACGTGGATTTGCAGTAGTAGCGGATGAAATAAAAAAGCTAGCTCTAGAGAGCAAAAATAACTCAGATAATATAGCAAAGATAATAAATGAACTTCAAAATGAAACAATTTCATCTGTTAAGGCTGTTGCAGAGCTTATAATAATAAATGAAAAACAACAACAATTGGTAACTCAAGTAAGTGAAATGTTTAGTAATATAAATACAAATGTAGCAGGTATTAAGGATAAAACAGATGAATTAAATGACATGATGGAAACACTACTTAGTGGTATGAATAGAATTTCAAATGCAGGAGAAAATATAGCAGCGGTATCACAAGAAACAATGGCAAATGCAGAAGAAGCAGCTGCTATGTCAAGGGAACACATAAATCAAACTGAAACAGCCAAGAGACTATCAAATGAACTACTTGAAGCAGCAAATAAATTAGTGGAAAACAATTAATTTATATTTTAAGTTTCGTACAGGTAATTATTAAATTATCTTTACGGAACTTTTCTATTAATAAAAATATAGTATGTGTAAATGTTTCGGTATTTTGAATATTTTCCTGTATATGTTTTGAAATAAATTGGTTATAATTGCATTAGGGAAAAGAAGGAGTGATTAAAATGATATTTGATAAACAATTAAGTGAAGTTATAAATAATAGAAGTTCAATTAGGACATATGAAAATAAAAAATTGGATTTAGAATTAAAAAAGAAACTTTTAGATTATTTATCTAATTTAGACAGCCCATTTAATAATGATATTAGATATATGATTGTTGATAAATCAGACGATGAAGAAATGAAGCTTGGTACATATGGTGTTATTAGGGGTGCAAATACATATGTAATAACGGCATTAAAAAGAGGAGAAATGGATTTAGAGGAGCTTGGATATGAATTAGAAAAATTTATTTTATATGCAACTTCTTTAGGTCTTGGAACATGTTGGTTAGGTGGCACTTTTAAAAAGAGTGAGTTTGCAAAAGCAATAAATTTGAAAGATGATGAAATAATGCCAATAGTTACACCAGTTGGATATCCTAAGGGCAAGGCAAATGTACTTGATTTTGTTATTAGAAAGATTGCAAAACCAGAACAAAGAAAGAATTTTAACGAATTATTTTATGATGGTAGTTTTGAAGTGCCACTTATAGAAAAATACTCTGATATATATACATTTGCACTAAATATGGTAAGAAGAGCTCCATCTGCTTCAAATAAGCAACCTTGGAGAATAGTAAAAGAAGGTGACATTTTTCATTTTTATCTACAACATGCTAAGGGATATGCTGATAAAATGGGATATGATATACAAAGGGTTGATATGGGAATAGCAATGTGTCATTTTGATTTAAGTATGAAGGAACACGGAATAGTAGGCAATTTTGTTAAACTTTCACCTAATATAAAAGTCCCAGATGAATCTATAGAATATATAATTAGCTGGACAAAGACAAAATAATTGTTTACTAAAAATAATATACTAAAACAAAAATCCATGAATATCAATGAGGCATATATAGTGAAATTAATAATATGCTTCGTAGATTAATTCATGGTTTTTTTCGTTATCAAAGAAAAAATTAGAGTTAGCTATTTATTTTTTTGTTGTAAAGAACAAATCACTTTGCTATAATGTTATTAGATATTTAGACAAATATCTAATAACAAAAATTTCAAGAGGTGTTATTATGTTAAAAATTAATAACCTATCAAAAATTTATGGAAAAAATAAAGTAAAAGCACTAGACAACATAAACCTAGAGGTTAAAAAGGGAGAGATATTTGGATTTTTAGGTCCAAATGGAGCAGGAAAGACAACAACAATAAAACTCATAACAGGAATACTAAAGATTGATGAAGGTGATATATTTGTAAATGGGATTGATGTAAAAAAGAACCCAATTGAAGCAAAAAAACAAATAGGTTTTGTTCCAGATAATCCGGAAATATTTAATAGGCTAACTGGACTTGAGTATTTAAACTTTATTGCCGATGTTTTTGAAATGGATAGTGAAAAAAGAGCTGACATAATACTAAGGCTTGCTGAAGAATTTGAAATAAAGTCAGCTCTAAAAGAGAGAATAAGCAGTTATTCCCATGGTATGAAGCAAAAGCTTGTTTTGATTGGGGCACTAATGCATAATCCACCTGTTTGGATACTAGATGAGCCAATGGTTGGGCTTGACCCAAAGTCTGCATATACATTAAAAAACATGATGAGGCAACATGCAGATAGCGGAAATACAGTATTTTTCTCAACGCATATTATGGAAGTTGCAGAAAAGGTGTGTGATAGAATAGGAATAATTAAAAATGGCCGAATTATATTTGTTGGAACAGTTGAAGAATTAAAGGAAAAGAAAAATGATGAGTCGTTAGAAAAAATGTTTTTGGAGTTGATTGAAAATGAATAAGGGATTGAGTTTGGCAAAGGTTTATATAAATTCTAGCTATGGAATTAGTAACTTTGTTTATAATTTAAAAAACAATAAAAAAGATGCTGCAAAGGCTATAGCTTTAGTCTTATTAATTCTTTTTTCAACCACAGGTTTATTTGGAATGTATTTGTATTTTAATATAAAGATGTACGACTTTTTAAAGCAAGTTCAGCAACAGGGCATGGTTATAACAATGGCAGTTATTTTTGCATCTATACTAACAGTTATGTTTGGAATTATAACTGTTATTGCAAATTACTTTTTTAATCAAGAGGGAGATGTAGTGTTGGCACTTCCACTTAGCAAAAAAGATCTTTTGCTTGCTAAATTTATCAACACATATATAGTCGAGGCAATTGTTACCTTTGTTATTATGGCTATAGGGGTAGGTGTATATGGAGTAAAATCAAAGGAAGGGTTAATATTTTATTTAGTTTCAATAATAGCAACAATTTTTATTCCGTTAATACCACTTGCAATTTGTTATTTTATAATTATTCCATTTATGAACTATGGAAATTTTGCCAAAAAGAAAGACATGTTTATGATAATAGGTGGTTTGTTTGGAATAGGCATTGGGGTTCTTTATCAATATTTCATTAGCACATTGGTAAATATAAATGCAACACCTGAACTTTTAGTTAATAAGCTAACCAATAAAAATGGATTGATAGATGTAGTCGGAAGAGCTTATTATCCTTCTATATGGGTAAGCAATGGAGTTATAAATTACAACAAAGTATCAGGGCTTTTATATCTAGTTTCGTTTGTTTTGTTATCTTTATTGGTTGTATATGTTCTAATATTAACAACTTCAAACTTATACTATAAAAGCATTATAGGTAGCAATGAAGTTACAAAGAAAAATAGAGAAATTAGAACTTCAGAACTAAAGGTTATTTTTAAGAAAAATGGATTAATAAAAGCATTGTTTAATAGAGAATTTAAACTTATGAATAGAGAGCCAGTATATTTTTTAAACGGTCCTTTAGTAATAGTTTTTTTACCTGTTATATTTGGAATTATGTTTTTTACTAATAATAAGGCAATGGAAGGGATAAATACTCTGCTAATTAATATGCAAAATGTTAAACTTATATTTATCTATTCTATTATAGCTATTATTATGCTTGGTTCAACAGCATCAATAGCACCAACTAGTATATCAAGAGAGGGAAATGGAATATATGTATTAAAATCACTTCCAATAAGTCCTATGGACATAATAAAGGCTAAGTTTTTACATGCAGCATTATTTGGAGCATTAGGAGCTGTAATAACATGTATAGCAACAATTTATTTTAAAATGTCTTTTGGATATATAGTATTGGCTTTCATAGTAGGTAACTTATGGCTTTTTGCAAGCTATTTAGTAGGAATTCTAATTGAACTTAAATGGCCAAAATTAAATTGGGATAATCCTCAAAAACCAATGAAACAAAATGTAAATGTAATAGTTTCTTTATTTATAACATTTGCCTTTGCAGCACTTGTGTATTTTATAGGAACAAAAATAAGTGGTACAATTTCAGTTATTCTATTAATTGCTGTTCCTGTTATATTATTTATAGTTTTATATTTATTCTTAAAGAAGTATATAAATATTTTATATAGTACACTATAATAAAAAGTAAACAAAAGGTGCTTAGCACCTTTTGTTTACTTTTTGTTTATATTTTTTGCATAGTAGTGTCACAATGATACAATATACTTATCTTAGTGAAAGGGATGATGGATATAAAAGGCATATATGCACTAGGAAGCGACTTATATATAAAAACAGATAGTTTCTTTGGAAAAATTGCATCTGAACTAGCATTTAAAAAAGTTTTAAATATAGATAAAAAAATGTCTGCATTTAGAGATGACAGCGAAGTCTGTAACATAAATAAGAATGCAGGACATAGAGAGGTTAGTGTTAGTGAAGAAACATACTATGTCATAAAAAGAGCCAAAGAGTTTAATAAAATATCTAGTAGATTTGATATAACCATAAGGCCACTTGTTGAACTTTGGAGTAAAAAACTAAAGGAAAACAAAATACCTGATATTAATGATATAGAAAAAGCAAAATCTTTAGTTAATTCAGATGATTTAGTTATAAACAACAATGCTATATATTTAAATAGAAAAGAACAAATGATTGATTTAGGTGCAATTGCCAAGGGATTTGCAACAGATATATCAAAGGATATTTTAAAGGCACTAAATATAAAAAACGCACTACTTGATTTTGGTGGCAACCTTTATACACTAGGAAAAAACAAAAGTGACTATTGGCAAATAGGAATACAAAATCCGTTTTTAAATACAGGTGAAATAATTGGAATTATAAAATCCACTGATGAAAGTATTGTAACATCAGGTATAAATGAAAGGTTTACGAAAATAGGTGATAAAAAATTTCATCACATTATAGATAAACAAACAGGTTTTCCAGTTGAAAACGGGATAATGAGTGTAACTGTAATTGATAGTTCTTCATTAGATGCAGATGCATTATCAACAACTATTTTATTAGAGGGATTAGAGGAAGGAATAAAAATAGTTAGAGAGCTAAAAAAGCAAGCAATCATAATAACAAAAGAAAAAGAAATATTTATAACTAAAAGTTTATTAAATAGATTTTCAAATACAATTGATTTTCAAATATATGAAATATAGGGAGGGTTTTTATGCTAAATAAAAAGGATACCACGGCATATATAAGACTTGTAATACAAATACTGTTTTTGATTTTATTACCGGGACTTTTTACAATGATTTTTGGTGAAATGAGAACGATATACACAGCAATAATAAGTGGAAAGTTTAATTTTGAAACAATAGTGCAGTCAACATTACCACTACTTATATTAATTCCTCTTACAATAATTCTAGGAAGGTTTTTCTGTGGGTTTATGTGTGCATTTGGTACAATAAATGATCTGTTATATGAGTTGTCTTCAAGAGTATTTAAAATAAAGTTTAAGATTAACAAAAGTGTTGATAAGTATTTAAAGCTTGTAAAATATTTTGTGCTTTTGTTTCTTGTGATAGGTGTATGGACATTAGGGTATAGTGGATTTAATAATTTAAATCCTTGGGATGCATTTGCTCAGCTAACGCAGCTTCCACCATCAATTCCAAACATAATGGCAATTGTAGTTTTAGTCTTAATATTAATCGGAGGACTGTTTATAGAAAGATTCTTTTGTAGATATTTTTGTCCACTTGGTGCATTTTTATCACTATTACAGGCATTTAGAATAGTAAAAATAGATAAAAACAAAAAAAGCTGCCTTAATGGATGCAGCGCATGCTCAAAAAGCTGTTCAATGGGTATTGATTTAGATAAAGTAAATAGAGTAGATAGTTTAGAATGTATTCAATGTATGAATTGTGTAGGAGTTTGTCCAAAAGAAAATGCCAAGCTAGCCGTTTTAGGCAAGGTTTTAAATGAATTGATAATTATATTGATATTTATATTAGCCTTTGTAGGTTTTAAAGGACTTGCACAAAAACTTGTTGAATTTAAAATATCAAATGAAGATCAAGAGAAAAAATCTAATATTTTTGAACAACAACCAAGACCAGATGGTAAAAGAAAACATGGTCATGGAGGAGAGATGCAGCAACAAGTTCAAAACGTAGATGTAACGCAAGGGCAATATAAAGATGGAAAATATACAGGACAAGCAATAGGATTTAAACCAGGCCTTACTGTTGAAGTTACAATAAGTGGAGGCAAAATTTCTAAGATTGAAATACTAGACCACAATGAAACTCCAAGTTATGCACAAATACCATTTGAAATTATTCCTGACGAAATAATAAAGAGCCAATCAACAAAGGTTGATGCAGTGTCAGGTGCAACAAGAACAAGTGTAGGTATTATGAATGCAGTGGCAGAGGCATTAAAACAAGCACAAAAATAAAGTAAAGGTTTGTCGCTTAAAGCGACAGACCTTTACTTACATATAAAATTAAAAAATAAATTTTAAATTTATTGATAATTTTTTATTTGGAAAATGAAAATACACAAAATTTCTGGTAAAATAAATTAAGTACATTAAGAAAAAATTATTATACTGGAGGAAAAGCATGCAGGTTATATTACAGCATTTAATTAATATA
>JAOAFH010000035.1 GCA_026416355.1 Clostridiales bacterium
CTGAAAATCTAAGCAACAAGGAAATGGACTTTGGTCCTCCACCAATTAAAAACCATCAATCACAATATATGGCTACTGCAACAGTGGAACTATTTAAAAAATATAATGCATATTATCTTGGAGATATAACAAAAAAAGAAATATATCTAACATTCGATGAAGGATATGAAAATGGATATACTGCAAAAATATTAGATATATTAAAGGAACAAAACGTTAAAGCAGCCTTCTTTGTAACAAGGCCTTATATAAGGCAAAACAAAGAGCTAATAAAAAGAATGGTTGAAGAAGGACACATTGTTGCAAACCACAGCTCAACACATCCTTCTATGCCTCAAAAGGCAGTGGATTTTGAAAAATTTAAAAAGGAATTTGAGGACACAGAAGCTGCCTTTAAAGAGATAACAGGACAAGACATGCCAAAGTTCTTTAGACCACCTATGGGTAAATACAGCGAAAAATCACTATACTATACACAAAAGCTAGGATATAAGACAATATTCTGGAGCTTTGCACACAAAGACTGGATAGTTGACGACCAACCTCCAGTTGAAACAACAATACAAAGAGTAATAGATAGAAGCCATAATGGAGAAATTATGCTTCTTCATGCAGTGTCTAAGAGTAATACAGAGGCACTCTCTACTATAATAAAAACACTAAAAGAGCAAGGATATGAATTTAAACCCCTAACCGACCTTCCTTAGTGCCACCCAGGTGAAAACGGAATTGTGGATATTGTTTCCATTTATATAGTGTTATTAAAGTAGTCTTTTAATAATATACTACAATTAAAAGCATTTTACTAAGTGTATCTCTTGATGAACTACATTTCAATCCCAAATCAAAAGGAATTCGAGATTTTCATGTTAAACAAAAAATCTTGAATTCCTTTTTGTTTTTTGAATACAATTGACTTTGCTTGTGATCTAAAAGACTTATAGCTATGAGTAAAAACATTTTCCTCCTTTGATTCAATAAATGATGGTCTGCCAACCACAACTGTATCAAAGGAGGAAAACAGGAATTTATATATAGTGCTAATTCAAATCATCCTTTTTACCGGTGGCTTTTATAACACCTTCTTAATATCCCTATAACTATACTCCTTGATGAATCTATTGTTTGCATCATCTCTAATTAAAAGTCTAACCTTATCACCTGATAGTTTTAATACTCTTCCCTTTAACTTTGTTCCAATAACATTTACAGGACTATCAACCTTAAGTTCCTTTAAATTTTCTGCTGAACAATATTCACAAACCTCTGCATTTTTACCAACTCTTTTGCAGCTTAAGCAATAAAACATTTTAAATCCCCCCAACACCAATTTATTTCTTTTGGATTACAATACAGTATATTTTAAACTTCTAAAATTTATTCCTCAAAAGTGCCACCCAGGTGAAAATGGAATACTGGAAACAAAATCCACACTTCCAATTCACCTGGGTGGCACTAATTTATATCTTCTTATATACCTTCTTTAAAACTTCTTCTTTTCTATGTGTTGCTTCCATTAGAAGCCTTTTGCAATTTAAATCCACATCACTTACTAAATCTAAATCATCTATGCTTGATAGATTTATTCTTACATTTAAAATTGCCGCTTCAATTGCTGCAAGAATTTGTATAGCAGCAACACCAGCATCGGTTATTGCATTTTGATTGCCATACTCTGCCACAAACTCAACCATATCAAACATTGAATATGCCTTATCTGCCACAGAATAAGGAACTCTAAAGGCCTCAACCATTGCCCTTTGAATTGCCTTATGTCTTTGAGCCTTTTCTTCGTCTGTATCCTTTGGCAATTTATATGCCGCCATAACCTCATTAAATGCCTCTATATCTCTATCAATATCCTCTAAAAAATCCATCCTTAGCTCTTCACACTTTGCCAAGTATTCATTAAACTTTTTCTTTATTTCTTCGTCATACTCCATAAACTTCTTTTTATTTATTGTTAAATTTATTACCATTGAAGTTAAAGAAGCTGCTAAAGAGCCTGAAAGTGCTGCAACAGCCCCACCACCTGGAGCAGGTGAACTAGATGCTAAATCCTTTGTAAAGTCTTGTATTGTATTTTGATATGTTTTCACTATACTCCCCCCTAGTTAATTATTTTTCCATCTCTAACAACTATTTTACCATTTTTTATTACCATATCAACATGATTTATTCCAAAATGGTAAATTAAATAGTTTTCGTTGGGGGCATTCATGATTAATATATCTGCCTTCTTGCCCTTTTCAATGCTTCCTATTTCATTTCCCCTTCCAATGGCATAGGCAGCATTTATAGTTACAGCCGAAATAACCTCCTGTGGTGTCAATCCCATTCCAAGCGATGCAAAAACCATTACACTTTGCAATGACTCAGTTGGACATGTTCCAGGATTGTAGTCTGATGCCACAGCAACTGCAAGTCCTTTTTTAATCATTTCTCTTGCTGGTGCATATTTTTTTAATCTCAAATAAAATGAAGTTCCAGGCAAGAGCACTGGAATTACTCCTGCCTCCTTCATTGCATCTATTCCCTCATCTGATACAGCCACCAAATGCTCCGCCGACACAGCACCTAGGTTTGCTGCAAGTTCTGCTCCCCCCATAGGAACAATTTCATCTGCATGAAGCTTTAATCCAAATCCTAATTTTTTAGCCGCCTCTAAAACTTTTTTTGTTTCATCTAGATTAAAAAATCCATCTTCACAAAATGCATCTACATTATCCGCTAATCCCTCTTTTTTTATATATGGCATAATCTCATTAATCATTAAATTTATATAGCCATCCACATTCCCTTTAAATTCCTCTGGTATTGCATGTGCACCTAGATATGTGCTAACTATTTCTACTGGATGCTCAAGTGCCTTTGCAACCTTTAGACACTTTACTTCATCCTCAAAATTCAATCCGTATCCTGACTTTGCCTCAACAGTTGTTGTTCCCCATTGAAGCATCAAATCAAGACTCTTTTTTGCCTTATTATATAATTCATCAAAGCTAGCCTTCCTTGTGGCTCTAACCGTACTTAAAATTCCTCCGCCCATTTTTAATATATCTACATAGCCAACACCCTTTAACTTTAGCTCTAGCTCATTTTCTCTAGAACCATAGTGAACAAGATGTGTATGGCTATCAACAAAACCTGGCATAACCACTCTGCCCTCTGCATCAATTACATAGGTATCACTATCTATATACTCCGTTCCTTCCCCTAAATTAACATCTAAAATCAATCCGTTTTCTATTACCACATAACCTTTATCAATTACACCCAAATCGCCCATTGCCTCCCCGCACTTGGGGCCATCTGATTTTACAGTTACCACTCTAGCATTATTAATCAAAAGTTTATTGAATCTACCACCCCTATTCAGTAATCGTGTGGTCAAGCACCTGTTCAATGCTGAAGTTTTCTAGTTGTAGATAGTATTCAAGTGACTCAACAAGGGCCTTCATAGGAACAAGGCCTACTATCTCGCTTCCAACAACCTCAACGCCATAACGTCTTGCCTCCATTTTAACCATTTCAAATGCCCTATAGATTGCTGTTTTTTCGTAGTTTACTAAGTTCATTGATACTTGAGTAATATTTCTGTCCTCAAGTTTTACACCCATTGCCTTAACAAATCTAAGTCCTCCACCTATAAATCTAACTGTCTTTGCAATTTTATCTGCAATCTCAATATTTGGAGTATTTAAATTAACATTAAATGCAACAAGTGGAACTCTTGCCCCAACTGCTGTACAACCGCTCTTTTCATTCATTTCAGCTGGT
>JAOAFH010000060.1 GCA_026416355.1 Clostridiales bacterium
AGATGTGTATAAGAGACAGTTCCAATACAGTAACCAAAATAGTGGAAAACACTATGCTTATTAATAATGATGCTGAATAATCTTTAAAAACAAAAGTAATCCCCTTTGAAAATTGAACTATCAGTATAGCACCAAATCCATAGATTGGACAAAAGAATCCATTTAGAAACCCTCTATTAATAAACTTTCTTTCATTTATGCTTGCAAATATTGTTTCCATCAACCACCCTAAAAATGAATATATTGCAAAAAACAATACCAAATCCCAAAAACCATTCACTTTTCTAAACCCCTTTCATTTATAATTTACACCCTCATAAACTCCATTTAGAAAAATTTTAAGCTATGTTTAAAACGAAAACCTCTGTGAAGCATTCAAACAAATGTTTGAAGAATCTTCCGTTGCTTTTAAGTTACCTTTTATTTTTATTATTATAATATCACATATATACTTGTATAAAAATATATATTCCTCAATAAAATAAACTGAAAATAAAAGTACATAGTTTGTAATTAAATTCAACATAAAAATAAACAGATTGTATATAAAATAAACTATTTCATACAATCTGTTTTCTAATTAAAAATATAATAATTTTATTAAAATATGTTTTTATCTATACTATTGCTTCTTTTTTCTCTTGTATTTTAAATTGTATTTTATCAGCATGCCCTTTCATTAACACAGATATTACTAAAAATACAACTAAAAATCCTGCCAATATACCTATATCATATCCATATATAGAAATATCTAATCCAGATATTACTTCTCTTAAAGCTGATACACAGTAAGTAAATGGCATAAATGGATTTAGCACTTTAAACAACTTAGGCACTACTTCTAATGGGAATGTTCCTGCACAAGAAGTTAATTGTAATATTAAAAGTACAATAGAAAGTAATCTTCCAACTTGACCCATTAGGAATATCAAACTTTGAATTATTGCTATAAATACAAAGGACATAAATATATTTGTTAAGAAATATAAAAGAACATTATCCGGCTTAAGCCCTAAAGTCATTACAACTACACTAACTAAAACTGCCTGTAGTATACCTATATATCCATAGGATAAGAATTTGCCTATAACTATTGAAAAATTACTTGCCTCTATATCATCGTCTATCTTATCTGTAATTACGAAAAACATCATTAATGCACCAACCCACAATGAAAGAGGTATAAAATATGGTGCAAATCCTGTTCCATAATCCTTTACTGGATTCAATGGTTTTTCGTCCATAATTAATGGTTCAGAAACAAATTCACCCATAGTGTCGCTATCATTAATTAAATTCTTTGTTATTTTGTCTGCACCTTCCTGCAGCTTATCACTTAATTTAGAAGCCCCATCAGTAAGCTCTACAATTCCATCAGAAAGTTGTATTGAGCCATCTTGAAGTTTATTAACACCATATTGAAGTTCTGGTAGTTTACTATTAAACTCTCCTAATCCATTACTTAACTGTAAAGCTCCGTCCTTTAGTGCGGTAATACCCTCAAATAGATTTTTTCCACCACTTGTACTGCTCGATTGTAAGTTTTTAACTTGTTCAGGTTTAGATATAGCCTCCTTTAGTCTAGCAGAACCTGAGTATAATTGTTCTAACCCTGAAACCAGATTCTTTGATCCATTACTTAGTTTAACTACACCTGCTGATAATTCTGGTACTTTACTATTCAATTGTCCCAAGCCATTATTAATAGCTTTTGCACCACCTGCTAAAGCATCTAATCCATTTGATAATTCACCAGAACCTTTATATAGTTTATCTGCTGCTGCTTTTACGCTAGGCATATTAGTATTCAGACCATCAAGACCTGTTTTGAAATCGCCATTAAGATTACTATAAACTAATTTTAATCCATCACTAACCGTCTTAGCACCTGTTTTTAATGCATTTACTTTTTGTTGATTGTCTGGTGTGTTAGAAGCATTTAATATTGTTCCTATTGATGTTATGATTTTTTCCACATCATCTGCTGTAGCAGTACCCTCAACTACTTTTTGTTGATAAACTGCTAATACATTTGCCATTGCTGTCTGAGAAGCTGTCATATTACTTATTAACTCATCAATTCCTGCAGAAACCTGTGCTGCACCATCATTTATTTTTTTCATGCTAGGCAGTACTTGATCATTTAATGCTCCATCAAGTTGCCCTATTCCTGACGCTACAGGAGTTAAGCCCTTATCAGAAAAATCCTTTATTCCTTGATTTACCTGAATTGCTCCGTTAGAAGCTTTATCTATACCAGCTTTCAAATCTTCTGAACCTTTGTAAAGATCAGATACTCCTTTCTCAAGCTCTGGCATTTTTCCATTCATAGCATTTAATCCATCGCTTATTTGTGTTGCACCAGACTTGGCATCTTGAAGTCCTCCATTTATCTGAGTTACCCCTCCATATAATGACCCAATTCCTGCTTGAACTTGCCCTAATCCATCCTTTAACTTGATTGAACCATCATACAAC
>JAOAFH010000095.1 GCA_026416355.1 Clostridiales bacterium
ATCTACAAATCCTCTCTTATAAAGAGCATTTCCATACATTACTGACATATGGCTAAACATTGCACCATTTTCCTTGTGTCCAAATGCAAAACCAAAAAGTCTTCCTAAATCCTTTTTAACTTCATGATAGTTAGTATTTAGTCTATATCCACCTACTTTTTCATCTTTTAAATATTTATTTGCAGAGTCAATAATCTTCTCAATTTGTTCTTCTGTTGCAGCTCCACCCATAGTCGTAAATACTTGGCTTGTTAAATTCATTCTTGTGCCATTTACATGGTCACCTTCTACTCTGTTTCCTGAATTATCGTAGTAACCATTAAACCACTCATATCCTTCAGAATTTTTAACCCACTCATTATTTCTAATATGATTAATTATCCAATTTCCTTTGATTTCTAAATCGTTTATAAGTTCATCAATTGATACCTTAACTTTTCTGCCAGATATTTTACTCTTACAGCTTTCAAAATATATCTTTAATAATTTAACCTTCTCTTCAACAGAATCATAATTTATAGGTACATTTAAAGAATCAAGTAGTATCATAATTTCTTCAGCTAATTCTATTTGTTTAATAAAATGTCTTATCTTTAATTCTTTTAATAGTTTTGCAAACTCTATTAAATTACTTCCATATAGTGCTGTAAATGCAACACTTTCTCCTTTTTCAGCAGCCATATCAAGACCATCATTCCAGTCTGCACCTTCAAGTTTAATATTATTATGCATTCCTACATTGAAAAATGGAGTAAGATGTTGTATTAATATATGTTCTAGTATTGTTCCCTTATAGATTTCTCCATCAAGTGTTTTTAATTTATTTCCTTCTTCAATTGACCAGTTTTCATCAAAGTCAGTACATCTGCTAGCAAGTCTATCCTTAAAGTATTCTTGTTCTTCTAATAAGAAATTTAAATCTCCACTTAAATCTAGATATAATTTAGTTGTTAAGAAAGGCCATGCACCATGATCCATCCATATTCTAGCTATATTATTTCTGTCTGCAATAAACTCTCCTGGTTTTGAGCCAATTATAGTAGCATTACTTCCATCTATTCTTACACCAGCATAATTGTTATAAAGAAGCTTTCTAACTTCATCAGGTTCCATCATTAAAAGTGCAAGACAATCCTGCCATAAATCTCTCCAACCTCTTCCGCCTCTTCCATAGTCGTGGTGTGGCAAGAATGAACATCCATATATTCTTCTTAGAATTGGCTGTAAATTAATCCACTTCATCCACTTATCAAATGTATTATCACCAGTTTTAAATTCAGGCTTACTTAATTTATTTTGCCAATATTTTTTACAATCATCTAAAGCCTTATCAATTTTTTCTTCACTTCCATACTTATTAATAAGTATTTCATTTTCTTTTTCATCGCCATTTTCATTTATAGCTAGCATTATTATGAATGTTTTAGTTTCTCCAGCTGCAAGTTCTACATCTTTAAATCTTATAGCACCTATTGCCTCATAACCTTCAAGCATATCACCTGACTTAGAGTAAGGCTCTTTATTACAGAACACCGCTTCAGGACATTCTAAATTTCCACCTTCACCAATAAATTCTTCAACTTCTGGGAAGAATCCGGTAGGGTTTTCCCCATTATCTTCAACACCAAGTACAGAATAAATAACATCATTAGTTTTGTGTCCTCTTTCATCAAATGAAAGTGTAGGCTTTACTACTATACCATTATCAGTAGTTTTAATTCTATGAAGTAACGAAGTAACATGTCTATGATCTCTTAAATTATCTGCTGAACGCCCATATACAGGAATTGCTGCAGTTGGTACTATTGTCTTAGTATCATCTCCTGTATTAGTAATGCTTACCTTCATTAATTCAACTTTGTGATTTTCAACAGGAGCAAAGTTTAATACCTCTGCTTTTATTCCTAAAGCTTTGTTTTCTCTTATTACCTTATGCCATAAAAAACCTGCTTCTAATTTTACACTTTCAGGAGAATCTTGATTAAAAGTATATCCTACCTGCATTGGTGAGTTTCCACTTACTGACCATGGTCCATATCCCTTTATGTTAACCCAGAAGTTTCTCGCACTTCTTGTATTATGCAAATCCTCTGCTGATACAGGAAGCATAAGAAAAGTATTTTGACTTGACTTAATATCCCCATTCAATGTTGGAGTAATGGCTGACATTATACCTGCTTCATTTGCAATAGGGAAATATAAACAACTGCTTTTTTCAGGATTTTCAAGCTGAAATTCTGCATTTTCATTAATAAATTCCCATGATTTAACTTTATCCATATCAAACGACCTCCTTCTATATCATCATTTTTCTTATTCATTTAATCCATTATTTTTAATAACATCTCTATACCAATATCCGCTGTTCTTTATTATTCTGTTTTGGTTTGTATAATCTACAAAAACAATACCAAACCTTTTTTCATATCCTTCAGCCCATTCAAAGTTATCTAAGAATGACCATAAGTAATATGCCTTAAGATTAACTCCCTCTGAAATTGCTCTATGAACTACTTTTAGATGTTCATAAAGGTAATGTATTCTAGAGTCATCAACAACTTTACCATTTGAATTTACTATATCGTTAAATGCAGCTCCATTTTCTGTAATCATTATGTCTATGCCATCATAAGTTTGGTGAAGATAAGTAAGCATATCATATAAACCTTGAGGATATATTTCCCATCCCATTTGAGTTTTTGGATTATCTAAGTCTATAGTAGCTGCCTTTAATGGATAAGATGATTCATCATACTTTACAACTGCTCTTGTATAATAATTTATACCTAAGAAGTCTATTTTTTCGCTTATTATCTCCATATCCTCTTCTTTAAGTTCAGGAAGGATATTTTGTTCTTTATATAACTTAACCATATCATCAGGATACTTTCCCTTTAATACTGGATCTAAGTACCATCTATTTACAAACCCATCGTATATTTTTGCAGCTAATACATCCTTTTCATCAGTTGAATTTGGGTATGAAGTTATTAGGTTTAAAGTTATACCTATTTTACCCTTTAAATTCATACTTCTGTAAAGCCTTACAACTTTTCCATGTGATAAAAGTACATTGTGTGCAACTTGTATTGCCATCTTATAGTCCTTAATGCCAGGTGCATGTACTCCCCAAGCATATCCTAACATTGAAACAACCCATGGTTCATTATGAGTAATCCATTTAGGAACTAAATCTCCAAACTCCTTAAACATTAGCTCTGCATATTCAACAAAATAATCTACTACCTTTCTATTTGCCCATCCTCCCATGTCTTGAAGGTGTTGTGGCAAATCCCAGTGATATAGCGTTACTGCAGGTTGAATACCCTTGCTTACTAATTTGTTTATTAATTTTTTATAAAATTCTAATCCCTTTTGATTTACCTCTCCATATCCCTTTGGAAATATTCTTGCCCATGATATTGAAAGTCTGTAGTTTTTAATGCCTAGTTCTTCTAATATCTCTATATCCTTTTCATATAAATGATAATGGTCACATGCTACATTACCATTATGATTTTTATATATGTTCCCTGGTATAGAAGTGAATCTGTCCCATATATTTTCTCCTTTACCATCTTCATTGTAAGCACCTTCAATCTGATATGATGAAGTAGCTACTCCCCAAATAAAATCCTTTGGAAAATCATATTTATTCATACTGTCCTCCTACCTTGTTACTCATAAATTTGGCAAGTAACTCAAAAATGTGGTTACTTGCCTAAAATACATTACTCTATTACAAGTGTCATTATTGAATGTCTAATGCTCTTATGTTCTAATAACATACCATTTATTTTAATATTAAAATCAATATCTTCATCAGATTTATTCATAACTACAACTGCAAGCACACCATCTGGATTTTTAAATGCTGTAACTTCTAAATTTTCATAAGGATTTACAAATCCAATTCTTTTAGCCCCTCTCTTAATAAACCTACTAAAATGTCCTATATAATAGTAGGAACTTTGATAATAGACTTTATCATTTTCTGTATCTACAATAATAGGAGCATCACAGAAGTTGCCTACATGGTTAGGTCCACCTTGTATATCAAGTATTAGGTTCCAGTCAACCCAGCCAACTGTGTGATTATTTAAATCTCCAATAATGTTGTGTCCATATCTTTCACCAACATTCCAATCTCCTAACTTTACTCCACCTTCCTGACATCCTTCTGTGAATAATAGCTTTTTATCCGGAAAGTCTTGGTGTGTTTTGTCAAGGTTGTCAAATTGATCTCCAGAATACCAATGGAATCCAACACCCCAAATGTATTTTGCAGCCTCTTTATCTGATAGTATAACTTTGGCTCTTTCATATAACAAATCTCTATTATGGTCCCAAACAATAACATTTATATTTTGTAATCCTTCTTTGTGTAATGTTGGGCCTAAGTGATTTTTAACAAAATCTCTCTCTTCTTCAGCTGTATATCTGCAAGAGTCCCAAACTTGAGTAGCCTCTGGTTCATTTTGAACAGTAACTCCCCAAATATCTAGCCCTTCTTGTTTCATTGCCTTAATATATTTTGCAAAGTAGCGAGCCCAAACATCTTTATATTCATCCTTTAGTTTACCACCATGGTTCATTTCTCCATTTGTTTTCATCCAAGCTGGTGGACTCCATGGCGAAGAAAATAATCTTATTTCTTGATTTGAAATAGCTTTAGCTTCTTTTATAAATGGAATAACATACTTTCTTTCTCTTTCAATGTTAAAACTCTCGAGTGTAACATCATTTTCTTCAACATAGTCGTAATTTTCCAATGAAAAATCACAACTATTTATGTGAGTTCTACATAGGTTATATGCATTTCCTTCTTTTGAATCAAAATATGCCTTTAAAATATTTTTTCTATTTTCTTCACCAAGTTTATAAAAGTTATATGCAGCTGATTCGGTGAAAGCTCCACCAAAACCTTCAATAGTTTGGAATGTTTTATCCTCAAATACTTCTATTGCTTTTTGGCATACATTTGATGAACTCAAAGACACATTTCCTTTAAAACTTAATCTATCTTCAGTATCTCTAGCTGTAAGATATACTTTTAGGTCTTTTCTCATTTTTGCCTCCAATAAACTCAATATTATTGTAGATAAATATCAATCTTATTAACTTTGCCTTCTCTTATGAGCTTTGCGTACTCTTTTTCTATTACATTACCTTGTATTTCAACAGTATTTCCTTCTGGCATACTAATAACTATTCTTTGCTTAGTTAAATCCATCTCATAAGTATTTTTTCTAGATGGATTATGGTATGTTACTAAGCATCTTCCTAAGAAGTTAAAGCTAACTTTATTTTCTTCATCAAATAGCCACTCTGGTAAAACTGGATTGAAGCTTAGTGTTAGTCTTCCATCTCTAATTGCAAATGGATTTTTACCAACAAACATCAGTCTCCACATGCTTAAAAACTCTGCAGTTGCTCCACTTAGTCTTGCAACAAATCCTGTTCCATGTATTGATTCATCTGAGTTTGCACTGCTTGCAATAAATGATGAATTTTCAAGTGGACTTCTTCCGTAAACATCTGCATCCATAAATGCAATTATTACTTTTCTAAAATCATCATAGTATTCTTTGTATAGTCCGCTTTTTAATACCTCAAGCATATATTTATATTCCATGTGTAACCAAATTGATTCATTTTCAAGCCAACCTGGAGTAAATGCTCTTGCTCTTCCTATTTCAATAGTTTCATTATTTAATGAGGCATTTACCTTATACATATTTAGTTTTTTATCAAACAGGTCGCTATTTTTTACCTTATTGTATATATCACTTAAAAATTCTTTGTCATCATAAATCTTGAATCCTCTAACTACACCTTCTAAGAATAGAGGCATCTTTCTTTGTTTGAATTTTAAGACCTTAACATATTTATCTTTATTTTGATTTTCATTTTCTAAAACTTCATATTCCTCTGCTTCATAGTAGAAATATGTTGGCATAATACCATCATTCTCTTGTAATGCCTTTTCTAAGCCTGATCTTAACTTTTCAATTAGAGATTCTATATTATTAGCTATAGTTTCAGCCTTAACTAATACTTCTTTACCCTCAAATCCTAGTTTTACTTCTTCTCTATATTTTTCTCTTAAATCAGACATCATTGACCAGAATTCGTAATCTCTAGTCTCGTTATTTAGTTCTTTATATGTGCCTATACAATTTAGCTCATTTTCAATTAAATCCATTATTTCTACAGGTATTTTTATTTCTTCATTTGAGTATTCTTTTAAAGCGTCCTTTATAAATGTTAATAACCTTACTAATTCATAGGCTTCTGAAACAGAAGAACCAAAAAGTCCTGGTAGACCATTTAATGCATCATACCAACCTGGCTTACCTGCCTCCATTTCAATTCCCATACCTGCTGGATCTATTGTTGCAAATTTAACTGCTGCTAAATTTAGAAGTTTTACAATTAGATTAGTTTTATATATTTCACCTAATCCTTTATTTGCTCTCATTATGTTTTTATATTCTTTTCTTGACTCAATAATCTTTTTCTTTTCTTGGTCAACTACTAGTGAATTGTATTGTCTAATCTTTCCGTTAGATAATACATATCTCTTTTCCCTTGGTAGTACAACTTCACTATCATCAAAATATGTGTAATCATATTGGTTGAATAATAAATCTTTCTTATTATCTGGATATACCTCTAAATAGTTTTCAATTAAATCTAGATTGTATGTCCAGTGGTCAGTCCAGTATCCCTCACCATGAACTGCATCTACTTCTTCATCGGAGTTTTCTATTATCTTTATTAATAACTCCGCTTATGCTACATTTAGTTTAATTTGTTTTTGTTCAATAAAAGTAAATAGCTTTCCTGGTGTAAATGGATTTTTTAATAACTCCTTTAATTCATCTGATTTGTCTACTAATCCATCAACAAAGTCTAGATTTTCTGATTCAACTCTATATTTAACACCATTTATAACTAATGGGTTATAACCATCTACTTGAATTAGGTTCATAAATGTTCTTATATTGTAGTTATTTACTTTTGGATTAAAAAAAATATCACTTCTTCTGTTTTGATTAACATCTCTATAGTTTCCATTTCCACTTGAGTAATACTCTGGTTGAAGTGAGAAATAGTTGTAATCTCTTTCTAAATCTCCATGTTTTCTTGAATACATGTAGTAAACAAGCGTTTTACCATCCTTATTAAATACAATTGGGTATCCACCTCTTAGAATATTATCTAAGTAAGTTTGTCTACAATATTCATCAAACACCTTTGATGATGTCTTTGTATATATATCATCTGTTATTTTCTCTATTATTTCTGTTCCTTCAATGTACTTATCAACTATATATTCTTTGCTCATGAATTTTTCTTTAAAGCTATCTAAAATATCCATATCAGGCACATGACCAATTACAGTATATATATCTACACTGTCACCTGATTCAATTTCTACACTAAATGCCGAGAAACCACATGGTACTTTATTTGAAGTAATTTGTTTTCTATTTAAAATATTATCAATTGTATTCTTTGCAAATTCATCTGGATAACTAAATGATGTATTTCTTCCAAACACCAAATCTGCATCTACTATTGGTTTTAATAGTTCTGATTGATTGTTTTTATTTTTAAATGATATAAAGAAATTACCTTCTTTAAATTCACTTACGATAGCACTATCCTCTGATGAAGATCTCATCTTAAACACAGGCATTCCGCTTTCTAGATTGTATACTTCCATCCATGCCTTTAATGTATTTCCAACTTGCTTTAGTCCTCCATCGCTAACTCCATATGGTAAGATTGCTGGTGCTCCATCTACAATCTCAAATGACTTTTTTGTGTCCGATATATTTTTAATAGTAACTTTTCTAATTAACGCAGCTATTTTTTCTTGTGGAAGCATAAAATAAAGTACGTTTGTCTTTAGACCGTTTTCTTTATTTATTTCTTCTATTTCAAGCTCATTCATTCCTATATACATATTTTGAGCTATATTTTCATAATCTCTATGATTAGAAAATGGTTCATAAATGCTGTTATTTTCAACAAACTTTATAAATGTTCTAAAACCAACACTT
Organism: Clostridiales bacterium; assembly: GCA_026416355.1. GTDB lineage: Bacteria > Bacillota > Clostridia > Clostridiales > Caloramatoraceae > Thermobrachium. The sequence goes on from JAOAFH010000095.1 coordinate 8,073, forward strand.
TGAACATTTTGATAGCATCTATATGCAGGGAAAAACTCCATTATTGGGTTATCTTTATTTTTAATTCCAAATGATGATATACATTGACCTCTATTAACATAAAAAATCCACATTGGAATACCCTTTTTACCCGCAATTCCTGGTAAAAAGCTTGAAAAAGGTTTAGATGTATTGAAGTTTCCTATAATAAATCTGTTCTTATTATCAAAACAATAGTTGCCCATAAATAGCCTCCATTAAAAAATTTTAATGCTTCTTTAGACAATAAACCCAAGAAAAAACAATTTAACTTGGGTTTTAATTTTAAATATATAAATTATTCTTTTACTGAACCTGCAGAAATACTGCTGATAATGTATTTTGAGAACACTGCAAATGCTATAATTATTGGAATAACTGACATTGATATAGCTAAATACATTGAACCTAAGTTTTCAGCTACCTTACCACCCTTTAAATATCCCATAAGAACTGGTAGTGGGTATTTTTCTGGTGAGAATATTATTATAAGTGGAACTAAATAGTTGTTCCATGCTCCAATAAATGCAAATATTGACATTGTTGCAATTGCTGGTAGCATCATTGGTAATATTATTTTGTGGAATATTGATATTTCACCTGCTCCATCTACTCTTGCTGCTTCGATTAAAGCAGGGTGCATTGTTGATACTAGATATTGACGCATAAAGAATACTGTAAAAGGTGTTGCAATTGAAGGTACAATTAGTGGTATATAAGTATTTAATAGCTTTAATGATTTATTTAATTCAAAGAAACCAAGTAAACCTAATTGGCTTGGAATCATCATCATAATTAGAATTAGCATAAATAAAACTTTTTTACCCTTGAAATCATATGCATAAAATCCATAAGCAGTTAATGCTGAGAAGTATCCACTTAGAACAGTTACGGAAGCTGCAATAATAAAGCTGTTTTTAAAACCTAGCCATATTCCTGTAAATCTTCCATCAGTTACGTTCATGTGATACATCATGTTTTTATAGTTATCAACTAGACTGTTACCAGGTATTAAAGTGAAACCTCTTACAATCTCTGTATTTGAACGTGTTGCGTTTATTAACATCATTGCAAAAGGAACTAAACATATTATTGAAAGTAATATTAGAAAAGCATATAAAATCCCTTTAAAAAAATTTGTTTTATTCAAAAGTCACACCTCCTTAAACCTCTTCTTTGAACATGCCTTTAAATACAATCATTGAGAATCCTAGTATTATAATGAATAATCCATACGCTACAGCAGCCGCATATCCAAAGTTACGGTATTTAAATGCTTGGTTAAATAGATAAAGAACCATTGTAACTAAAGAACCTTCTGGTCCACCAAGTCCATTTTGTGACATTAAGAATGGTATTTCAAACAACTGTAATCCACCTATTAATGATGTTATAACTACATAAAGCATTATTGGTCTTAAAAGTGGTAATGTTACCTTAAAGAATGTTTGTGATCTGTTAGCACCATCTATCATTGCTGCTTCAAAATAATCCTTTGATATACCTTGAATACCTGCAAAAACTATTATAAATGTGTGTCCAAACCATAACCATGTTTGTATAAGTGAAACTGATAATTGCGCTGTCGCTGGTTGTCCTAGCCAATTTATAGGTTTTGATATAAGTCCGTATTTTAAAAGCATTGAGTTTAATGCTCCGTGTTGCCAATCTAATATGAATAAGAATAGTAATGCAACAGATGATACTGTTATTAAATTAGGTAAATAAAATACTGCTCTGAAGAAGTTCATGCCCTTTATCTTTAACCTAATGTCTGAGAATATTACCGATAAAATTAATGCTATCGATAATTGTAGTACAATATTAACCCCCCATATTTTCCATGTATTTACGAAAGCTTGTAAGAAATATTTGTCACCTAATAGTCTTGCATATTGCTGTAATCCTACGAAATTTGCATCATATGGAGAACCTACTCCTTTAAAATCTGTAAAGCTCATATAAAGTGAAAGTAATATTGGATAAATTCCAAATATAGCAAACACTATAAAAAAGGGAGAAACAAATAAATATCCATAACGATTTTTTGACCTCATAGTGCACCCTCTTTCTTAAAAATTAGTATAATAGGTGAACCAATGCCCACCTATTATACTTTATTTTGTCTATTACTTATCTAATGGAGTTTTAATGTCTGGATAAGCATTCTTAACTTGCTTATAGAATTCATTTATAGCTTGTTCTTTTGTTTTCTTTCCATTTACATATTCTGATACAAGGTTACCCCAAATTTGATCTATACCTTGGTCATACTTTGTAACTATTTCTGGATGTATCTTGTCTGCTTCCTTTAAGAAGAAATCATAGTGATTTTGTCCCTTTAGGAAATCATCTTTAGCTGAATCTTTTACCTTATCAGTTACAGGCTTATATGATAATAGGTCTCCTGTTTCTTTATACCACCAGTTTAAGAATTCTTCATCATGAGTCATCATCTTAACAAATTCCCAAGCTGCACCTTTGTTTTGTGAACCTGAGTAAACTCCTAGCCAAGTTCCTCCCCAGAAGTATGGTGATGGTCCTGAAGTTAATCCCCAATCTCCTGCTGTATTCTTAGCATTTGGCTTAATTACATAGTGAAGTCCCCAAGTTGGCATTACATATCCGAATACTTCAACCTTATTACCCTTAACCTTGTTTATTTCCTTTTCCCATCCTGCATTAAATGGAACTGGTCCTTGCATTGAAGCAAACCATGAAGCTGACCATTCTGGTGCCATAGCTGTATATTCTTTGTCACGTAGTTGCTTTTGATAATCCATTGAATCTATTTGTGCTTGAGTTAATTGTAGTTCGTTCTTTTCATTTACCCATGGCTTCGGATCTGATCCCTTAGCAAACCAACGGATTGCACCTTCATCTGGTACTATCTTATATCCTGCCTTCTTTAAATCTTCAGCAGCCTTCATAAAGTTTTCCATATTTGATAGCTTTTCAGCAACGAATGCTGGATCATCATTTCCCCAAACTTTTTTAGCAATCCATCTCTTATATATAAATCCACCTGGAGTTGCTTGCCATGATAGAGCCTTTACGTTACCTTTGCTATC
>JAOAFH010000086.1 GCA_026416355.1 Clostridiales bacterium
AAGGTCCTACCATTATTGGTCCAATAATATCAAAGGAGCTGTATCCACTCATAATATCTTCCTTTCTCTATAAATTCGACAATATTTTCACTTTAATTTTATCATTTTATTAATATTTAAACAATAGCATTTTTTATATCAGCTTATATTTTTAAATGCAGAATTATTTCACAAAATTCCATTTTATTTTATTAACAATTATATCCATAGATTAATATAATAATACTGTAATTTAATAACGGAGGGAATTTTATGATAATGCCCAATATGGTGCCAATTTTGATTGATATTGAAGATGATGATGATGAAAGAGGTCCTCAAGGACCTGGTCCACAACCTGGAAACCCTAATAAGCCGCCTCAAGGTGGTCCACAGCAATGGCCACAACCAGGAAACTTCAATGAAGTTGATAGGATACTAAATAAAATTGAGAAAAATAATCCTGAAATTTTTCAATTACTAAGGTTATATAATATGCCTTATCCTGTTGCTAGAAGATTAGTTAGGAGAATAATTAGGCTTACATTAGATTATCAGAAATAATAGCATAGGATAGGTGCTGTGCACCTATCCTATGCTATTATTTACCTGAAACATTAAGCTCTTTTATTATAATGCTTGGGCTACCGTGGCTTCCTATTCCACCTGGTACCCCTAGTTCAAAGTCAGATAATACTTCTTCTGCATCCTCTAATAGTTTGTAAAAATTTCCTGCTACTGTTATTTGTTCAACAGGTCTTGTTATTTTTCCATCTTCTATTAAATATCCCTCTGCTGCAAGAGAAAAATCTCCTGAAACAGGATTGGCCCCTGAATGTAGTCCTTGAAGACTTGTAATTATAAGTGCCTTTGTTTCTCTTTTTATTGCATCTTCATAGCTTAAACTTCCTTTTTGAATATACATGTTGGTTGGTGAAACAACTACAGGTGATTTATAGCTTGGTTTAAATCCATTTCCTGTTGATTTAACACCCTCCTTTTTAGCTCTCTTTATATCAAAAAGGAATGTTTTTAATACTCCATCTTTTATAACTTCCTTAGTATATGTCTCTACTCCTTCATCATCAAATGAGCAGCTTGAAGGTGCATCCTTTAAAAATGGATCATCTAGTATTGTTATTTTATCTGATGCTATTTTAGTGTTTAATTTACCCTTTAGTAATGAATATCCCTTTTGAACAGCATCAGATGAGAAAATTGATGAAAATGTTGCAAGTAGGCTAGCTGCTGCATCACGTCTTAAAATAACCCTATATTTTCCTGATTCTACTGTTTGTGCTCCTAGGGAGTTTATAGCTTCATCACAAGCTTCATTTACTATTTTTTTAAAATCTATGTTATTATAGTTGCTTGTAACCTTAAACCTACTACCGCTTTTAACATCTTCACCATCCTTTGCAACCACAGAAAGGTATGCAATACACAACCCACTTTCTTCCTCTACATTTAATCCCCTTGTGTTAACTATCTTTCTCTTTCCTTTTCCTGTTTCAACAAGACAGTAATTAACTGAATCTATCTTTGAATCTCTCGTTTTAGCTAACTCTTCCATTTTCATTGCATCATCTATTTTCTTTTTTGTATCAACATCAACATTCACTTCTGTTTCTAGCTCTCTATAGTTTCCGCCTGCATAGAATTCTGGTAGTACATCTGTTTCTGTATCAAGTGCGTTATCCTTTGCATTTTTAATCAAAAATTCTATGTCCTCTTCATCAAACTTTTCTGAATAGGCATAGCCTATTTTTCCATCATATATTCCTCTTAATGATATTCCTCTATAATTTGTTACACTATATCTATCTACATCTTGATTGTATATGTTAACCTCAAAACTGTCTGAATCTACATAATAGACTTCCATATCTTGAAAACCAGCTTCTCTACCCCTTTTGAAAAGCTCATCTATAAATCTATTTAACTCCATAAAATCACCTCCTACTTTCTTCCACCAACTGTAATTTTCTTGACTCTAATCATAGGTTGACCTACATTTGCTGGAACACTTCCACTTACAGAACCACACATTCCTTGTCCTAATGCCAAATTATTTCCAACCATATCTATGTCTAAAAGAACCTGTGAACCTTTTCCTATTAGTGTTGCTCCTCTAACTGGTCTATCTATCTTTCCATCTTTAATTAAATATGCTTCATTTACTGCAAAGTTGAATTCACCTGTAACTGGGTTTACAGAACCTCCACCCATATACTTTGCATAAAGACCATATTCAGTTGATTTAATTATTTCATCTGGTGTACTATTACCAGGTGCTATAAATGTATTGGTCATTCTAGATGTTGGTGCATACTTATAGCTTTCACGTCTACTACTTCCTGTAGGTGCCATATTCATTCTTCTTCCATTTAATTTATCTATCATATATCCCTTTAATATACCATTTTCTATTAAAACGTTTCTTTGGGTTGGGTTTCCTTCATCATCTATATTCGAAGAACCCCATTCATTTTTTAATGTACCATCATCTATAGCCGTTACAACATCTGAGGCAATTTTCTCTCCTATTTTATTGGCAAAAACAGAGTGTCCCTTTGCAACAGACGTTGCCTCTAATGAATGTCCACAAGCCTCATGGAATATAACTCCACCAAATCCATTATCAATTACAACTGGCATAACTCCTGATGGGCAAAGGTCTGCATGCAACATTGTAACTGCAATCCTTGCTGCTTCCCTTGCATGCCATTCTATATCTACATTATCAAAAAACTCAAATCCCATAGACCTTCCTGGACCAAAAAATCCTGTTTGATTTTCATTTCCATCTGATGCTACAGCTTCTATGGCCATTCTAGTTTTAACTCTTCTATCTTCTGCAAATAGGCCCTCTGAATTAACTATTAAAACTCTTTTGTCATTATCTAAATATCTTACTGAAACTTGTTTTATTTCATTACTATAATTTTTAGCAACACTATATGCTTCCTTGACCTTTGCAACCTTTTTAGAAATATTAACTTCCCCTGGATAATAAATTATTGGATGATTATTTGTATAGTCAAGCTTTACAAAATCCTTACTTTCTATTTTATTTAATCCTGAAATTGCATAGGACGCATCTTTTGCAATTTTAAGTAGTCCTTCCCTTGATAAGTCATTTGTGTATGCATATACACTCTTAAATCCTGAAAAAATTCTAACACCTGCTCCAAAATCTTTTCCTGATAAAACACTTTCCACTTTATTATCTGTCATCAATGCCGTACTTATATCATTTTGTTCTATGTATATTTCAGCAAAATCTCCACCTGTCTTTAATGCTTCATTTAACACTTCCTGCAATATTGATTTTTCAATCATTTTATACACCTCCCACTATTATATTATCCTAATTTTTACAGATAATACTATTATATTACCACTTTAATCTTATTTATTCAACAAATTGCTAAAGAAAGTCTATGCCATTTAAATTAATACCAACAATATTTTATTAATTTGAATTATAAAAAGCCCTATAAAAGGATTTTAAATGAAATCTTCATGAGCTTAAGCATAATAAAGCAATGTCATTTAAATCCTTCATAGGGCTAATATTTACCTAACTTTTTTCAACATTATAAAATGAAAAGCCTTTTATTCAAAACAACTACCTCCTATAAACTCCTTTATAATTGAGTTTTTTGGAATTATATCTTCGTCTTCAACAGACTTAAAGTACTGCAAAAATGATAATAGTCTCTTTGCTTCTATATATGCAGGACTTTCTTTTTTAATTTGTAGAAGCAATGGTTCTGCATATTTCTTAAGGATACTAACCTCATATACAAGAGTTGAATTGAACATAGCATCTGCATCCTCTTGGAAAGGGAAAATATTTTTTTCTTCTCCACGTCTTACACTTGGCCATGTTAATATTGTTGCTTCTGCATCCCTTCCCCTTGAACGATTGTCTCTAACTATTCTTCTTAATAGTCTTACGTCAGTTGTTGGTATTCTATTGTGATTGTCTATATTTAGTTGTGTAAGGGCACTAATATATATTTTAAATTTGTTTTCTCTAGGAATTGCATTAGTTAGCATTTCATTTAATCCATGTATTCCCTCAATTACCAGTATAGAATTTGGTTCCATTTTGTATTTATGACCTTTCCATTCCCTTTGACCTTTTATAAAATTAAATGTTGGTATTTCCACTTGCTGTCCATCTAATAACAGAGCAAGGTGCTTATTAAACAGTTCTAAATCTAGTGCATAAATTGACTCAAAATCATAATCTCCATTTTCATCACGTGGAGTTTTTTCTCTATCTACAAAATAGTCATCAAGAGAAATAGGATGAGGTTTTAATCCCAAAACTCTAAGCTGTATTGAAAGTCTCTTTGAAAAAGTAGTTTTACCTGAAGATGATGGTCCTGCAATTAAAACTATTTTTATTTTATCCTTATTTTCATATATTTTATCTGCAAAATGAGCAATCTTTTTCTCGTGTAGCCCTTCTGCCACTAGTATTATGTCATTCATTTCACCGTCAACTACTTTATCATTAAGTGCACCAACATCTGCAACATCAAGAATTTTTGCCCATTCTTCTGTTTCCTTAAATACCTTTGCAAGCTTTGGAACATCCTTAAATTCTAATAGCTTAGTTGGATCCTCTTCATGTGGATACATTAGCAAAAATCCTGGATCATGGAATTTTAAATCAAATAATTTTAAATATCCTGCCGAAGGAACCATCGGGCCATAAAAATAATCATATAAATATCCTAACTTATATAAATTTATATATGGCAAGTCAATATATTTTAATAGTCTTAACTTATCCTGCATGTTATAGCTTTTAAATATTTTATATGCCTCTTCCTTTTTAACTTTTATTTTTTCAAACTTTTCATCTGCATCTATTATCTCCTGCATTCTCTTTTTTACATTCTCTATATCAGATTCTTCTATTTTTCTTGTGTAATGTATTTCTCCATAAAGTGCTTTATTAAGTGAGTGTTCAATTGTAACCTCTGCACCTGCAAATAAATCCTCTACTGCCTTTATAAATACAAATGTCAAACTTCTAAGATAAGTTTTAACTCCAAGGGTGCTTTTTAGAGTAATTGGTAAAATATTTACATCATAATGAATATGCTTTGTAAGTTCTTGAATTTCTCCATCCACTATGGCAACAACTGGATCTGTTAGTTCTTTGCCTGATTTTAATATGTCAACAATGCTGCTTCCAACATTCGCCTTTATTACTTCACCAGTATCTAGTCGCTTAACTGTGATTAATTTCTCCATTGTTATCCCCCTTTGATAGAGTGTAGTTTATTATATGCAGATTTATTTTAAATGTTACTATATCAATTTATTACATTTATTTTATTTTTTTAATATCCTGCTCTATTATTTTTGTAAGATA
>JAOAFH010000154.1 GCA_026416355.1 Clostridiales bacterium
TGACTGAACTATATAGACATATTGGTCCTGATGTAGACGTTCCAGCAGGGGATATTGGGGTTGGAGCTAGAGAAATTGGATATTTATATGGTCACTATAGAAGAATTAGAGGAGCTTTTGAAAATGGAGTTCTTACAGGAAAGGGACTATCATATGGTGGTAGCTTAATTAGACCAGAAGCTACAGGATTTGGTGTTACATACTTCTGCCAAGAAATGTTGAAACATGAAGGAGATACTTTTGAAGGAAAGACAGTAGCAGTTTCAGGATTTGGTAATGTTGCTTGGGGAGCATGTATTAAAGTTTCTCAATTAGGTGGTAAGGTTGTTACTCTATCAGGTCCAGATGGATATATCTATGATCCAGACGGAGTAGTAGGTGAAAAGATAGATTATCTACTTGAAATGAGAAACTCAGGAAGAGATAAAGTACAAGATTATGCTGATAAATTTGGTGTTCAATTCTTCCCAGGAGAAAAACCATGGGGTGTTAAAGTTGATATCGTAATGCCATGTGCTACACAAAATGATATTCACTTAGAACATGCAAAACAAATAGTTGCAAATGGAGTTAAATATGTTTGTGAAGGTGCAAATATGCCTTGTACAAATGAAGCTGTACAATATTTCTTAGACAATGGTGTGCTTGTTGGACCAGCTAAGGCAGCAAATGCTGGTGGAGTTGCAACATCAGCTCTAGAAATGTCACAAAATAGCATGAGAATGGCATGGACAGCTGAAGAAGTTGACCAAAAACTACATCAAATAATGATTAACATCCATAACAATGCTATGAAGGCAGCTGAAGAATACGGATTTGGATATAATCTAGTTGCAGGTGCTAACATTGCAGGATTTATTAAAGTTGCAGATGCTATGCATGCACAAGGAAATTATTAATAAATAGTTACCACATTAGCGACTAATAAAAGAGCCATTAACGATTACAATTGTTAATGGCTCTTGATTTTTTTAGTATAATTAAGTTTGATTTTTTGTAGTAAAGTACAATAATCTATATTAGGACATTGATTACATTTTATTTTTTTTGCGATATGTGTTAAAATAGTTTGAGGCTTATATGAGGAGGTCATTTTATGCGAATAATTACAGGTATTGCAAGGGGAAGAGTAATAAAGGCTCCTGAGGGTTTAAATACAAGACCTACATCAGATAGAGTAAAAGAGTCAATGTTTAATATTCTAACTTACAAATATAGTTTTGATAATGTATTAGATTTATTTGCAGGCAGTGGTAATTTAGGACTTGAAGCAATAAGTAGAGGAGCAAAGAAGTGCATTTTTATTGAACAGGATAAAAATTCATATAATGTTTTACTTGAAAACATTAAATCATTAAAATTTGATGCGCAAAGTGAAACATATAAACAAGATGCATTTTTAGCATTAGATTTATTAATGAAAAGAAATATGAAATTTGATTTGATTTTTCTTGATCCACCATATGGTAAAGGTTTAATAGAAAAGTCTATCCAAAAGATAAGTCAAAACAATTTACTATCAGATAAAGGAGTTATAGTTTCAGAACAAGATGAAAAGGATATAGTACCAGAAAAAATTGATGATATTGTTAGAGTAAGACAAGAAAAATATGGTAGAACAATTATTAGCTTTTGGGTTAAGGAGGAGGCAAATGAGTAAGATTGCAGTATATCCAGGAAGTTTTGATCCAATAACAAATGGTCATTTAGATATAATAGAAAGATCATCAAAAATTTTTGATAAGGTTATTGTGGGGGTACTGGAAAACCCAGAAAAAAAGAACCCTCTTTTTTCAGTTTCAGAGAGGGTTGAACTTATTAAAAGAGTAACTGAAAAGTTTGATAATGTTGAGGTGGAAAGTTTTAAGGGTTTATTAATAGACTTTATGAAGAAAAAGGAGTCAAAAATTATAATTAAAGGCCTTAGAGCAGTTTCAGATTTTGAATATGAATTTCAAATGGCTCTAATGAATAATAAACTTGATAGCAATATTGAAACACTATTTATGATGACTAGTAGCCAATATTCATATTTAAGTTCATCATCGGTTAAACAGGTTGCAATGTATGGTGGATGTTTAAAGGGACTAGTTCCTGATGAAATTACACAGGACATTATAAAAAAGTTTTCTAAAAAACAAGGTTAATTTTTATTTAAAAATATGCTTAAGGTATTTAAAGTAAAAACAATAATTAAAAGTAACATACTAGAGAGTAAATAGATACTATTTATATTTATTATGGTTGTAGTTGTAAAAGTATTTATGTTTACAAAAGTACATACAAAATAGCATACAATTGTTGCAAAAATACCATGGGTTAATTTACTTATAATATATTTACCAAATGATATATTACTTTTTTCTAAAACGCCTTTTACTTGAAAGATAATAGATAATCCACTAAAGGCTAAAATAAAGCTTATTAAACATAATTTAAAAATAACAGGGCCATTATAAGCAGAAATTATTTTGCAACCATTGGAAATTTCAAATAGTGACTGAAAAATTATCTCTATTTTAGTTTTATCAATTTTAATTATTTGACAGAGTAATGTTGCAAATATTTGATAAAACCTTATAGAACTTAATAAATTAATTATAACTGAAAAGATAACTATATATCCTGATATGTATCCCATAGTAATAAGACTGTTTTTTATGGCCTTTTGAAGATTTATTGATTTATTTGTGTTTGGGTTTATAATATAATTTTTGTTTAATGTATTTTTATAAAAGAAGTTATAAAATAAGCCGTTTATGATAGCAGAGATAACATGAGATATATATAGTATATAGCCCATATAGTTGTTTTTAAGCATGCCGGCACCAACTGCGCCAATAATGAATAAAGGGCCAGAGGTACTACTAAATGTAAGTATTTTATCTCCTTCTTCAGGAGATATTTTTTTTGCAAAAATTAATTCATTAACAACCTTTGCACCAGCTGGATACCCTGAGAAAATACTTATTATAAATGCATATGCACCATAGCCAGAGGTCTTAAAAATAAATCTTATAGGTTTGTTACATAAGGTAGAAATATTTTCTGTAATTCCTGAAGACATCATAAAATCATTAATTATAAAAAAAGGGAATAATGATGGAAATACAGCATATAAAAACAGATTTAAACCTTCTTTTGCTGAATTTAAAGAAATATTAGGGGAAATAATTATTAAGCTTAGGAACAATAGAATTAATAGTTTTGTACCAAATTTATTATATTTTGGTACTAAAATTAATATAATTGATAATGTGATTAACAAGAAAAATAGATAGTTCATTTAATATCAACCACTCCTGTACCATATTTATATTTATAATTATGTTTTTAGGAGGGGGGTTATGTATAAAAATTTAAAGATAGGGGTAGCCCTAGGTTCAGGAGCATCACGAGGTCTTGCTCATATTGGTGTTTTAGAGGTGCTTGAGAAGTATAATATAGAGCCTGATATTGTATCAGGTAGCAGTATTGGTGCTTTAATAGGAGCTTTATATTGTTGTGGTTTTGATCTTAAGTATGCGCCATTGCTTTGTAAGGGTTTGAGTAAAAAGGATTACGTAGATGTTGCTGTACCTAGAACAGGATTTGTTAAGGGGGATAGGATAAAAGAAATTGTAAAGTTACTAACTAAAAATAAAGACTTTAAAGATTTGGATAAAAAATTATTCATTGTTGCAACAGATTTAAAAAATAAAAAATTACAGGTATTTCAAGAAGGGAAAATTTATGAAGCTGTTAGAGCAAGTATATCTATACCAGGCGTATTTGTACCAGTTTATTATGAAGATATGGTTTTGGTGGATGGTGGTGTATTAGAGAGGGTTCCATCTAAGGTAATAAAAGATTATGGTGCAGATTATATAATAGGTGTTGATGTTGGGTTTAATCTAAAAACTTCAAATTGCAAAAGTATTTTTAATGTACTATATGAATCTATTGATTTAATGGAAAAGGAATTGTTTGACTTAAAAAAGCAAGAATCAGATAAACTAATCAGGATTGATATAGATGATGTTGATCCACTTGGTTTTGAACATGTTGATACAACAATAGAAAAGGGAAGAGAGGCAGCATATAATGTTATAGATGAGATAATTAGAGAGCTTGATATTATTGCTGCCAATAAATTGGAGTAGTTTTTAAATCAGACTTTGCTATTTTATTTTTACCATCAAGAGAGAGTGAATAGATATCTTGAGCATCAAAATCATATTTAAGTAAATTATAATCTTTTCTATTTGGGTTTGTGATTATAGGTACAGTTGATGTTTTCTTCATTTGCTTTAAAAGTTCACGTCCCTTTTCAGAAAAACCTAATATTCTTATGTATTCAGCTGGTGAATTTATTTTTGTTATTAGCTCCTTTTTGTGGTTTAATAATATATTAATTAATATTCTTTGTATTCTTGTTTGAGGATATCTTTTAGATTTAACTGAATCAATCAATGAATATATATCATAACAATTTTCAGCAGCTTCTTTTATTTTATTTTCAAGACCTTCAGAAACATCAATTATTTGTTTAATTTCATCAGTTGTTTTACTTCTTATTGAATAGAAAATAATGTCCTCAAAGTTCTTTAAGCTAATGGGGGCATTTTTTTTGTCTATTTGTTCTTTTAGCAATTTATATGAATAATCTGGCATTGCATTTAAAACATTAATATCATTAATATTTTTTCTAATAGAAGTAGCACTAGATATAACACCACTTAATTCCTGCTGATTATATTTATTTGATACTCTTTTTATAGTAAATGGTATTATTTTTGAGTTAAGCTTTAAAATTGACTTGATATATTCGATTCCTAGTATATTATTTGAGTTATTTAGGATATTTTCTATATTAACATCATTTACATTTAACAAATTGTGATATATTATATAATTGTTGAGTGCTTTTAATCTTGCACTTGGAAATGATAATCCCTCATCTAAATACATTTTTAACAAAGATTTGTATTTAGGTGGTTCTTCAATTAATATTTCTGCGATTTTATATAATATATCAGCATTTCCAAGTTCACTGCCAAAACATATATTATTTACTATGCCTGTTTTTTCAAGTGTTGAAACTGCACCAAATGCAAAACCTTCTGCACTTGATTTAGCATATATTACAGGCAGTTCAATTACTAAATCAATACCAGATTGTAGAGCCATTTTTGTTCTAGTCCATTTATCTACAACTGCAGGTTCGCCACGTTGTACAAATGGACCACTCATAACAGCAATTATGGCATCACAGTTAGTTAGTTTTTTAGTGTTTTTTATGTGGTATAAATGGCCATTATGTAAAGGATTGTATTCAACTATTATACCAGTAACATTCATGTTTTACCTCCAAATTAATTTATTTAAATATATTTTTATTCTATATTTATTTTAAATAAAATGTCAAATGATTGACTAAAAGTACGCATTATATACATTTTATATGTTATATGCGTTTATAATATAAAACGAAAGGGGTATTTTGCTATGTCAATAATGCAAACAATTTGGGAAAAAGCAAAGCAAGACAAAAAAAGAATAGTGTTACCTGAAGGTAGCGAAAAAAGAACAGTTAAAGCTGCTGAAATAATTAAAAGAGAAGGTTTAGCAGAAGTTGTTCTTATAGGTAACCATGAAGCTATTTCAAACACTGCTAAAGAAGTTGGGGCAGACATAGAAGGAATAGAGATAATTGATCCTATTCAATCAGAAAAGTATGATACATATGTTGAACAATTCTATGAAATGAGAAAAAGCAAAGGTGTAACAATAGAAAAAGCTAGAGAAATAATGAAGGACGAAATTTACTTTGGTACAATGATGGTAAAAATGAAGGATGCAGATGGACTTGTTTCTGGAGCAATTCATTCAACAGGTGATTTACTAAGACCAGCTCTTCAAATCATAAAGACTGCACCAGGTATGTCAATAGTATCAAGCTGTTTTGTAATGGAAATACCAAATAAGACATACGGAGAAGATGGTTTAATGCTATTTGCAGACTGTGCTGTTAATCCAAATCCAAATGCAGAAGAACTTGCATCAATAGCTATAGCTACTGCAAATACAGCAAAAGTTCTATGTGGTATTGAACCTAGAATAGCTATGCTTTCATTCTCAACTAAGGGAAGTGCAAAGCATGAACTAGTAGATAAGGTTGTTAAGGCTACAGAAATCGCAAAGGAACAAGCTCCTCATTTTATGATAGATGGGGAATTACAACTTGATGCTGCAATAGTTCCAAAGGTTGCTGAGCTTAAGGCTCCAAATAGTGATGTTGCAGGAAAAGCTAATGTTCTTGTATTCCCAGATCTACAAGCAGGAAATATAGGATATAAGCTAGTTCAAAGACTTGCTGGAGCTGAAGCAATAGGACCAATCTGTCAAGGATTTGCTGCACCTGTAAATGATTTATCAAGAGGATGTAGCATTGATGATATAGTAAATGTTGTTGCAATTACAGCAGTTCAAGCTCAAGGTATCAATCTATAATAATTAAAGTTATGAAAGGAGAAATACAAATGAAGGTATTAGTTATTAACTGTGGAAGTTCATCATTAAAGTATCAATTAATCAACATGGAAAGCGAACAAGTTATGGCAAAGGGACTTGTTGAAAGAATAGGAATAGAAGGTTCACAACTTAAGCATCAACCAGAAGGAATGGATAAGGTAGTTATTGAAAAAGCGATGAAGGATCACAAGGATGCTATTAAAGTCGTATTAGATGCTCTTGTTGATGAAAATCATGGTGTAATAAAAGATATGAATGAAATTTCAGCTGTTGGACATAGAGTTGTACATGGTGGAGAAAAATATTCGTTGCCAGTAATAATTAATGATGATGTTAAAAAAGATATTGAAGAATGTATTCCTATGGCACCGTTACATAATCCACATCATTTGTCAGGGATAGTTGCAATAGAAAATTTTTTGCCAAAAGTGCCAAATGTAGCAGTTTTTGACACTGCATTTTTTCAAACAATACCAGATGAAGCAGCGATTTATGGATTACCTTATAAATATTATGAAAAGTATAAAATAAAAAAGTATGGTTTTCACGGGACATCACATTATTAT
>JAOAFH010000170.1 GCA_026416355.1 Clostridiales bacterium
AAGTGGCCATGCCTTTCGTGTCTTCTGTTAAAATACATAGCATATTTGTAATTTATAAAATGCATTATTTTTGATATATCAGCACCATTGGCATCTATTACAAAATGGGCATGGTTATCCATAAGGCAATAGGCATATACCTTAAATTCAAATTGTTCTTGTGCTTTTTTCATGTAGTCTAGGTATATTAGTTTATCTTTTTTGTCTTTGTAAAGGTCCACTTCTGCAATGCTACGCACCATAATATGATAAATTGAATCAAATGATTTTTCTCTTGCCACTCTTGGCATAAAAATACACCTCCGATTAAGTTTTTATTTCCTTGTATTATTTTCCCTAATTGGAGGTGTTTTTATGCATACTATATTAAGTTACGTTAATGTAAGAAAAAATAAGTAACCGTCCCTATCTAAAAAGGGGCTTTATATAGCCCCAAGTCCTGCAATATTAAGTAAATTCCATGGTTTATTAAAGTGTGGTTGGAAAAAGAAATCAGTAAATGCTAGATCCTCAACTGTCATTTCATTTTGTATAAACACAGACATAGTATTCATAAGTGGCGTTAGATCATGTTTAGAAACAATTTGTGCACCAACAATTCTCTTGCTATCCTTTTCATAAACTACCTTAAGCTTTGCCTTTTCATATGTTGGCATAAATTCTGGCCTATAATTATCCTCAATAGTTACAGAAGCTACATCCATTCCCTTTTGTTTTGCAAACTCCTCTGTAAGTCCTGTTGCTGCAATATTTAAATCATATATTTTTATACCTGATGTTCCCTGTGTTCCCCTAGATTTTATCTTTGGCTCTACTAAATTCTTTGCAGCTAAAGTTCCCATTCTAACTGCATTTGTTGCAAGTGGGATGTACTCATATGATCTTGTTGGATTATACCACACTGCACAACAATCCCCAGCTGCAAATACATCTTCCCTAGATGTTCTCATATATTCATCAACTACAATTGCCCCGTTTTGAAGCATTTCAAGTTTTCCTTTAAAAAGATCAGTCGATGGTCTAAATCCTATACAAACTATCACTACATCTGCATTATATTCTCCCTTATCTGTTATAACCTTCTTAACTTTACCATTTTCACCTTCGAATTTTATAACAGTTTGTGATAGTGCTAAGTTAATTCCATGCTTTTTTAACTCCTCTTCAGCTAAATCAGTATATTCTTTATCTAAGTACTTACTTAAAATTCTATCTGAAGTATCAACTAATGTTACATTCTTTCCCTTTTCTTTAAAAGCCTCAACAAGCTCAACTCCAATGTACCCTGCACCAACAACCACAACATTTTCTATATTTTCTACTTTTTCAATTATTGTATTAGCATGATAGAAATTCTTAGATAAAAGTATATTTTCAAGTTCATACCCCTCTACCCTTGGTAATATAGGCCATGAACCTGTTGTTATAATTAACTTGTCATATGTATCAAAAAACTCTTCATTAGTTTCTAAATTCTTTACTTTAACTTTTTTTGCATCAAAATCAACATCTAAAACCTCATGTTTCATCTTAGTTGTTACACCAAGGCTCTTCAAATGTTCTGGTGATGAATAAAAAAGTCCTTGAACATCTTTAACAACTCCACCCACATATAGTGCTATTCCACATGATAAAAATGAGATATTATCATTTCTTTCGTATACTGTAATTTCAGCATCTTTATATAATTTTGATGTATTAATAATAGCTGCCGTACCTGCATGTGTACAACCAATAACCACAACCTTCATAATAAAACCCCTTTCATATTTGTTGATTTTATTATATATTATTTAATAATTATTACCAATAGAATAATGTTTTTATTTTTATGTTTTATCTTTATTTATTATTCCATTTTTTAAATATATAATCCCCTTGGTTGTCTATTGGGGGACGGTTACTTATTGTTATAAAAACAAATTCTATTTTATTTACCCATTTTTTAAAACTCACCTCTAACATTAACAAAGAAAGATTTCATTTTCAAAACTCATATTATAAATGCATATTGGTTTCAGTTCAAAAGAAAATTTCGTTATGGGGGTATGGATATTTGTATCAACCTTAAATATTTGCTTTAAGCGAAAAAATAAGTAACTGTCCCCAAAAATTAAAGCCACAGGATTAGTCCTGCAGCTTTATAAATTATCCTAAAAACATCTTTAAATCATCATCAACATTTGTAATTCCACCAATACCAAATGTCTCAACAAGAATCTTTGCAACATTTGGTGATAAGAATGCTGGTAAAGTTGGTCCTAAATGAATATTCTTAACTCCTAGATATAGTAGAGCTAGTAAAACTGTTACAGCCTTTTGTTCATACCAGGCAATGTTATACCCAATTGGCAATTCATTTATATCATTTAATTCAAATACTTCCTTAAGCTTAAGCGCAATTACTGCAAGAGAATATGAATCATTACATTGACCTGCATCTAGAACTCTTGGTATTCCACCTATATCACCAAGTTCAAGCTTATTATATCTATACTTAGCACATCCTGCTGTTAAAATTACTGTATCCTTTGGAAGTTTCTTTGCAAATTCTGTATAGTATTCTCTTGATTTCATTCTACCATCACAACCAGCCATTACAAAGAACTTCTTAATATCTCCATTCTTTACAGCTTGAACAACCTTGTCTGCTAAGGCTAACACTTGGTTATGTGCAAATCCACCAACTATTTCTCCCTCTTCAATTTGAATAGGTGCGCTACATCTCTTTGCATGTTCAATTATCTCACTAAAATCCTTGTTTCCATTCTCATCTTCTTTAATATGCTTAACTCCTGGGAATCCAACAACACCAGTTGTATAAACTCTATCTCTATATGAATCCTTTGGAGGAACTAAGCAATTTGTAGTCATTACAATAGGTCCATTGAATGTTTCAAATTCTTTATCTTGTAACCACCATGCGTTACCATAGTTTCCTACAAAATGATCATATTTCTTAAATGCTGGGTAATAGTGTGCTGGCAGCATTTCACCATGTGTATATACATCTACACCTGTTCCCTTTGTTTGTTCAAGTAGTTGCTCTAAGTCCTTTAGGTCATGTCCACTTATTAATATACCTGGGTAATTTCTAACACCTATATTAACCTTTGTAATTTCAGGGTTTCCATATGTTGTTGTATTTGCCTTATCAAGTAGAGCCATTACATCAACTGCATATTTTCCTGTTTCAAGAGTTAATGCAACTAACTCATTTGCACTTAAAGTATCATCTAATGTAGCTGCAAGTGCCTTTTGCATAAATTTAAATATTTCCTTGTCAGCATACTTTAAAACATAAGCATGGTTTGCATATGCAGCCATACCCTTTACTCCATAAGTTATAAGCTCTCTTAATGATCTTATATCTTCATTTTCAGTTTTTAAAATTGAAACTTCTTCTGCCTTCTTTTCAGCATCTTCACGATTAACAACAAAATTTACTGCATCATAATTTTCTTTTGATAGGTCTATTCCTTTGTTTTGTAATTCAACTTTTAACTCTTCTCTTATTTTTATTCCTTCTACCACTCTATCATATATAGCATTATCATCAAAATTTACGTTTGTAATTGTAACAAATAAGCTCTCCATTATAAACTTATCTATTTCCTCTTTTTCTATTCCATTATCCTTTGCAATAAGGTTTAGTTTAGCTAACCCCTTTACTGTATATATAAGTAAATCTTGACTTTTTGCAACCACATCAGTTTTTCCACATACACCTCTTAGGCTACATCCCTTTCCACCTGCTGCTTCTTGACATTGATAACAAAACATACTCATCTGAATCCCTCCTAAAATTTATCTTCGTGATTATGGTTTAATTATACTTGCTACATTTTGGAGATTCAGTGATTTATATCACATAAAAATTTTTTTTATATGATAGGGACAGTTACTTATTTTTTTAACTTTCAAAAACTTTCCCCCAATCCCTATCCCCTAAACCACATTAAATTATCTCAAACATCAAAAATTAAGTAACCGTCCCTATTTAAAATTTCAATAGAATGATATTATTCCATTGAAATAATCAATTATATTTCTCTTCATCAAGATGTTAAAATATTCTTGTAAATATCTTTCAGGAGGGGTAATATGGGCGATTATAGAAAACTTTGGTCTGATTTAAAAATGGATCTCGAAAAACATGATGTATTATGTTCTGTTTTACCTGAACTTTATTCAAACGTTTATCTTTCTCAAGAAAATAGACCAGATGGAATGAACTACTTCAATTTTGTTGTATCAGAAGTTCACGGTCTTAGAATTGAAGAATTAGACAATCATAAAAAACAAGGTGGAAAGGTATTAGGAACTTTTTGTGTATATGTTCCAGATGAAGTTATACTTGCTGCTAATGCAATTGGAGTTGGTCTTTGTGGAGGCTCACAGTTTTGGATTGAAGATGGTGAAAAAGTTCTACCAAGAAATCTTTGTCCTCTTATAAAAGCTTTTGTTGGTGCAAAAATAAGTGCAACATGTCCTTATTTTCAATCATGTGATATGCTTGTTGGAGAAACAACCTGTGATGGTAAAAAGAAAGCATGGGAAATTTTAAATGACTATGTTCCTGTACATGTTATGGAACTTCCTCAAAAGAAAAGAGAAAAAAATATTGAAGACTGGAAGCTAGAAATTAAAGATTTTATTAATGTAGTTGAAGAACTTACAGGAAATAAAATAACATTTGAAAATTTAATGAATGCGGTTAAAATTTGCAACAACAAAAGACAAGCATTAAAAAGGCTATATAACTTAAGAAAAAATATGCCTTCTCCTATTTCCGGACTTGATTCACTACTTATATCACAAATAGCATTTTATGATGACCCATTAAGATTTACACAAAAAGTTAATGAACTTTGCGATGAGCTTGAGGGAAAAATTAAGTCTCTTAAACCAAATAATAAAAAAAGAATAATGATAACAGGAACACCTATGGCAATACCAAACTGGAAAATGCATTCAATTATTGAGTCATTAAATGCTGAAATCGTAGTTGAAGAAACATGTACAGGCACTAGATATTTTGAAAACTTTGTAAGAGAAGATGCTCAAAATATTGAAGAACTTATTGATAATATTGCAAGAAGATACATGGGAGTAAATTGTTCTTGTTTTACACCAAATACAGGAAGAGTTGAAGATATTACAAAATATGCTAAAGAATATAATGTTGATGGAGTAATATATTATAATTTATCATTCTGTCAAACATATTCAATTGAATATAAAAAAGTTGAAGATGCACTAAGAAAAGAAAACATTCCTCTATTATTTGTTGAAACTGATTACTCAGAAGAGGATTCAGGGCAAATTAAAACACGTGTAGAAGCATTCCTTGAAATGATATGATAGAAAAAAATTATATACTATTTCCATCATACAATCATGGACTAGCCCTTGAATCACTTTTAAAGCAAAACAAAATACAATACATAATTTCACCTACACCACGGCAGCTATCTGTCTGCTGTGGTATATCTATTATGTATAATAAAAAAGATGAAGATTTAATCAAAAAGCTAATAGATGAAAATAAAATAGACATATTAGGATTTTATACATTAGAAAGGTGATAAAATGGTTGGAATAGGTATTGATATAGGCTCAACTGCAACAAAAGTAACAGTACTACAAAATAATGAGATAGAAAACATTTTAATTCCTACCGGTTGGAACAGCAAAGAAACAGCACTTAAAATAAAAGACAATATAATTTCTAAATTTGAAAATCCCAAAATTGTTGCAACTGGATATGGAAGAGTTTCTGTACCATATGCAGATAAAACTGTAACAGAAATAACTTGTCATGCAAGAGGCGCATATTACTTGTTTAAAAAAGATATAACAGTAATTGATATAGGGGGACAGGATACAAAAATAATTTCAATTTCAGATGGTAAAGTCTCAAATTTTACTATGAATGATAAATGTGCAGCTGGGACTGGTAGATTTTTAGAGTTAATGTCAAATTCAATGGGTATATCAATAAATGAACTGTGTAATTTAGGGAAAAACTATACTAATATTAAAATCAGCTCAATGTGTACAGTTTTTGCAGAATCGGAAATTATAAGTTTAATAGCAGAAGGAACACCTAAGGAAGATATTTCTTCTGCTATAATTGATGCAATTATTTCTAAGGTTTCATCACTTGCTCTAAAGCACGGACATGCTTCAGAATATTTTTTAACAGGTGGATTATCGCAAAACGATATAATAATTCAAAAGCTAAGTAATAAACTTAAGAAACCCGTTTACTCGCATATCAATTCTCTTTATGCAGGTTCTATAGGCGCAGCATTAATTTCACTTGAGTGATTGGGGGACAGTTACTTATTTTTTTAACTTTCAAAAACTTTCCCCCGATCCCTATCCCCTAAACCACACCAAATTATCTCAAACATCAAAAATTAAGTAACC